>JALAGK010000266.1 GCA_022712475.1 Enterobacteriaceae bacterium | reverse complement strand
TTACAGGAGTTTATTGACAGCAACCTTTCTCAGTACATTAGCTTGCGCCGCGATCTCCACCAGCACCCGGAAGTGGGATTTGAAGAAGCCCGCACCAGCGATATTGTGGCCAATCTGCTGGAAAGCTGGGGATACGAGGTCGACCGCGGCATGGCGAAAACCGGCGTGGTCGGCACGCTGAAAGTTGGTGATGGTAAACGTGTTCTGGGGCTGCGTGCGGATATGGACGCACTGCCAATGCAGGAAAATTCAGGTAAAGCCTGGGCAAGTGCCAGCGAAGGCAAATTCCACGGCTGTGGTCATGACGGCCACACGGCAATGTTGCTGTTTGCCGCTGAATGGCTGGCGAAGACGCGCCGGTTTAACGGCACGCTACACGTGATATTCCAGCCTGCGGAAGAGCTGCTGTGCGGTGGCAAGGTTATGCTGGATGATGGCGTATTCCGCCGCTATCCCTGTGATGCCATTTTCGCGCTGCACAATATGCCGGGCCTGAAGCTGGGTAGCTTTAACTTCCGCAAAGGGGCGATGCTTTCGTCTTCAGACACGCTGCAAATTGATATCACCGGCGTGGGTGGGCACGGCGCGATACCGGAAAAGACTATCGATTCAGCCGTGGTGGCCTGCTACATCGTCACCGCGCTGCAAACTATCGTTTCTCGTAATATCACGCCATTCCAGCCCGCTGTGGTTACCGTGGGTTGCATTCAGTCCGGCAGCGTTGCCAACATCATTAATAACAGCGCCACGCTTAAGTTAAGTGTCCGTACGCTGGACCCGGAAGTGCGGGCCAAAGTGTTGCAGCGCATCAGTGAAATTGCCATAAGCCAGGCCGATAGTTTTGGTGCAAAAGCAGAGGTTCACCACATCCACGGTAGCCCGGCGCTCATTAACGACGGTGAAATGACCGACTTTGCCATTGGCGTTGCCCGTGAACTGTTTGATGAGTCGCTGATTGTTCCTGATGCGAGTCCGATGATGGCCAGTGAAGATTTCGCCTTTATGCTGGAAGCCAACCCGAAAGGTGCCTATTTCTTTGTGGGTTCCGGTGACGGCTGTTCCGTGCATAACCCGGGTTATGACTTTAATGATGAAATTATTAAACCCTCGGTAACGTTTTGGGCAACGCTGGCTGAACGTTTTCTTAAATAACCGTAATGGAGCGCGCTATTACGCAATAAAAAAAACACGTAACCACCGGTAATTATAATTTTATTTTTCTACAACACCTGCACTGTGTCTGGGTTACTCACGTTGTTATGCCTGGTTATTTTGATGATAGCGGGCAAAGGAGATCACCATGAGTTCAGAAAAAACCACTTATCAAGGAAACGGGCGTCTTATTCTGGGCATTGTATTGCTGGTATTGACGTTCTGGATGTTTGCACAATCCATGCAGGCGGCACTGATTCCCATTATTGCCGAGGACTTTGGCATTCTTAATAAGCCAGCCCAAATGGACTTATTAAATTTTGCCGCCTCTATTACTCCGCTGTTCTCTGCGGCCTGTATTGTTGCCGCCGGTGGCCTGGCAGACCGCTTCGGTAGAATGCGTTTCGCCATTATCGGGGTTATTTTAAGCGTTATCGGCTCTGCGGTTGTGGCGCTTTCACCAAACGTCGAAATTCTGATTATTGGCCGTGGTCTGCAGGGGATTTCTGCGGCCTGCATCATGCCATCCACTATTGCGCTGATGAAAACCTGGTTTGAAGGTAAAAAGCAGGCCACGGCATTAACCTGGTGGTCCGTTGGCTCCTGGGGCGGCTCGGGTTTTTGCGCAATCCTGGTAGGCTTAATTGAGCCTTCTCTGGGCTGGAAAGCGATATTCTGGATAAGCGCAGGCGTGGCTATTCTTGGCCTGGTATTAATGCTGGGTACGCCAGAATCGAAAGCACAGATGAATGATAAGAAATTTGATACGCTCGGCGCCGCTATTTTCATCGCCGCGCTGATTTGCCTGGTACTGGCTGTGTCTAAAGGCAGAAGCTGGGGCTATACCGACGTAAAATTCATCGGCACGATGGGCGCGGCGATTGTGGGTCTGGTTGCGTTCTATTTTGTTGAAAAGAGTGCGCCGGGCAAAAACGTCTCCCAGTTGGTTGACTTCTCTTTGTTTAAATCCCGCGGCTATTTTGGTGCTACGCTGTCCAACTTCCTGCTGAACGCTATTGCAGGCGCGATGGTGATAGTCAACATGTACATGTTGCAGGGCCGTGGTTTGAGCACCGGCGATGTTGCCACCATGACGATCACTTACGCCATCTCGGTACTGGCGCTGCTGCCGGTTGGTCAGAAAATCCTGTTTATATTTGGCGGCCGACTGCCGATGGTGATTGGCACTATCATCACCTTTATGGGCGTGGTGCTGATGTCGATGACCAGCATTGAGAGTCTCATGACCTATAAAATCCTGGTGATGGTTGGCTATGCCATGTTTGGTCTTGGCCTGGGTATTTATGCCACGCCATCAACCTTCACCGCGGTTTCAGCCGCACCGCAGGAGAAAGCGGCCGTCGCTGCGGGCATCTATAAGCTCGCCAGCTCGCTCGGCGGCGCTATCGGCGTGGCACTGTCTCTGGCCGTGTACTCTGCGTTTGACGATATCCACCAGGCGGGCGCCGCCGGTCTGTGGCTGAACGTGGGTTTTGGCGTGGCAGCCCTGATGTCAATTCTGTTCATTATTCCCGCTCAGAAGAAAATGCAGGAAGCGACAGCATCATAAATTTTATTGAGTGAGTCTGGCTCAGAATTTAAGGATGGCAATACGGGGACACCTGGCCTTATCGCTCTGGGGCGGCTCGGTTAACTCGGGCGAATAAACCCGCGCCGTAACAAACTGCGCCAGGTCCTGGAGAGGTGGGAATGTATGCAGTAATGTGGCCTTAAAACGCGTGGGGAGTGCCGTAAGGCGCTCCCCACAGACGTTGGTAGAGGCTGTTTTGTAGATATGAGTGCATCAGGCAGAGGCTCTGGCATTAACTTATTCTGGCGCTCCATCTCTGAGCTTTTGATTTAGTGCGGTGCTGAAAGAAGGGAGGAGGGCACCGGCAGAATATGAAAACCATATTATTAACGGCCTGGACGTATCTGGATTATCCGTGGCGATTCAACTTCGCTATTGCTGGAATGCACCAGCGTGATGATTTTATCGCTTTCCTGACGGTATTGCGCAGTGAAGCAGCGCCCTTTGGGGAACGCTGCGCTCAGATGGCTGCACAGGCGCATGACAAGCAGGCGGGAAGAGGCCTCAACGGAGACGATTTCGCTGGCGTGAAAGTCAAACGGCCGCAACAACCGGGGATAAATTGCTTTAAACAGGCTCTCTTTGGCAGAAAAAGCCAGCGTCACGCGCCGCTCCAGCGGCAGGCAGGCCAACACTGCTGCTTCCTGGCTCGTCAGGATGGCGTTTTGCACCGCGGCTGCGCGGCGGGACGTCATCAGATATTCGACATCAATACCCACGCCGTCCGGTGAGAAGGTGCGGTGCAGCGCGCACAGGGCGGTATCTCTGGCGTGGCTTATCGTTCCGCAGATGTCGGCAGGCCACAGAGGCGTTCTGTCCCGATTTCTGTGTAAAACGAATCCCGCATACCCCACCTTCTGCAACAACAGCTGGGCAGCGTAGCGCCCGGCCAGATATTCGGCACGCCGACGTCTTCCTGCCGCCGACAGCCTCTCAGTCAAGGGGATACCGCAGTGTAAAAAGTCATTATCACAAAAATCCGCCACGCAAAACCGCGTCTTTGCAAATCATCCTGGATGGGCGCAACTCGAACAGCGCTCAAATCGCGGCCGGCTATATTCAGCAAATTGCTCAAGACTATCAGCAGACATTTCTGGGGCAGCAGGCGCGTAGCCACAACAGTCAGTTAATCATCTGCAATTGGTATAACCCGCAGTTGGATTACAAATGGTTTGTCATTCCCTCATTGATAGCGATGGTTGCCACTATTGCCGTGTTGACCATCACGGCGTTGTCCATTACCAGCGAACGTGAATACGGAAATCTGGAACAATTATTAGTTTCGCCGCTGACCACCGGGGATATTTTTATCGGTAAGGCAATTCCGGCGCTGTGCATTGCTGTTTTTCAGGCAACGCTGGTGCTGGTTATTGGCATTTTTGGCTATCAGATTGCTTTTGTCGGCTCTCTCTGGCTGTTCTATTTCACCATTTTGATATATGGTATTTCTCTGGTCGGCACTGGTTTGCTTATCTCGGCATTTTGCATGACCCAGCAGCAGGCTTTTATTGGCATATTCATTTTTCTCATGCCCGCGATCCTGCTTTCAGGGTATGTTTCTCCGGTGGAAAATATGCCGGTATGGCTACAGAAGCTAACCTGGATTAATCCGGTCAGGCACTTTACCAGCATCGCTAAAGCGCTCTATCTGAAAGATGCTGGTTTCACTCCCATCTGGCCTCATATCTGGCCGCTGTTGTTGACAATTGTTATTACTACCGGACCGGCATATATCGTCTTCAAAAAGAAAGTTTCCTGACCGGGTTCTGTCTCGTTTATGGCAGCAGGGCGGTAAAAGGGGCGTCACCGGGTTGGCAGGCAGCTAACAGGCAAAATTATTTTGCGGGGGCTTACAAATGGGTTATTAAGCATGGCGTAGCGCTGCGGCTTATCCAGCCAGGCAAGCCGACGCAGAATGGATTTTTACCGTCTATGTAATTGGTTATGTAAGCACACCCGTTTTAGTTCCACGCACTTTTTGAGAGTTCCGGTCTTTCTTTTATCGAACAAAGAGGCCAGCCTGCCATGAAAAAGACCCGTTATACCGAAGAACAGATAGCATTTACCCTGAAACAGGCCGAAACCGGTATACGGTTACCGCCGGGTTCATGGCGACCTGAACGACATCGGGGAAACCTGCGGTAAAAACCGGGTGGGCCGTATTATGCAACTGAACCGGATTAAAGCCGTGCCCGGCTATAAAGCGCCACGTCGTATCGCTGGCAGACCTTCAGTGGTTGCGCCTAATCGTGTGCAGCGGCAGTTTACCGTTGTCCGGGCCAATCAGGTCTGGGTCACCGATATTACTTATATCCGCACCCGGCAGGGCTGGCCGTATCTGGCGGTGGTTATTGATCTCTTCGCCCGTAACGTGGTGGGCTGGTCGATGAAGCCCACTCTCTCTCGCGAACTGGCACTGGATGCGCTGATGATGGCGGTCTGGCGGCGTAAACCGGATGGCGAGGTCATCGTGCACTCAGACCAGGGCAGTCAGTACGGCAGCGATGACTGGCAACGGTTCTGCCGGGCCAATAACCTGGCGCCGAGCATGAGCCGGCGTGGCAACTGCTGGGATAATGCGGTGGCCGAATCGTTCTTCAGTTCACTGAAAAAAGAACGCATCAGGAAGACAATATACAAAACCCGGGATCTGGTCCGGGCGGATATCTTCGATTACATTGAAGTGTTCTACAACCGGGCCCGGCGTCACAGCCATCTCGGTGGCGTCGGTCCGGAGGCCTTCGAACAGGCCTCGTCGTGAGGTCAGAATTTGTCTACTGTTGTGGGGTCAGTCCAGCAAATACACAATTTTAATTACAGTCTCGGAGGCCCCTATTCTTGTCTCAAACTCAGGAACAGAGATACCGTTAAAAATTTCATTTAAAGCTGAATTCAGTATTAATAACTCATTTTCACTG
>JALAGK010000265.1 GCA_022712475.1 Enterobacteriaceae bacterium | reverse complement strand
TTGTATACCTCTTAAGTGTTATATTGTTGATTTATCGAACTTTATCTAAGTGACGGATAATTCTTGTATTTACAAAAATTGCGAAAGCGATGAAAAAATAACCATGAAAAGATAAGGGATTGGCTTAGAAAGACAAAAACAGAAAACGCCCCTGATTCCGTGTGGATAAGGGGCGCGTCATTTTCTAAAGGTCTGATGTTATCAGTGGCTTAATCGAGAAAGCGGAATCGTCGTGTTTTCTCCAGTAACCATGACTTTTAACCAGGTGTGACAGCGTCTGTGGCGTGCTGGCGGTGTTTAGTCACAAACCCCAACAACAGGCACATCACAAATACCACCGCATATAACCCGTTGGCGGTAAGCAGCGCGGCCTGGGGGCCACTGTGGGCAACGATTGGCCCGGTTACCACAAAGGTCAGCATAGTGCCGATGGTGCCGCAGGTCAGTACGACGTTAACCAGCTTTGGGGAGGCGACGCGGGTTTGCTGCGAGCCGAGCGTAATGATGCTGGTGTAGATAGCGCTGGAGAAGAAACCGAGGGCCAGGATAAACCACGGCATGTGCGCCTCTGTGCCGGTGTTAAAGCAGTACATCAATACTGCTGCCAGGCCAGCCAATGCAGTCAGAATGCGCTGCAAGTCGAAGAAGCGCAGAATGACGCTGAACGCCCACATGCCGAACATGTACGACATCCAGAAATGGCTCACAAGCTGCCCCTGCTGCGTGACGTTCATACCGAGACCTTTGACATATTCCGGTACCCAGGCAATAAAACCGAGCTGGCCGAGGATATAGCACAGTGCGGCGATGGACAGGAAGAATACGCCAATGCCCCATTTTTCTTTCTCTACCGGCGGAGAACTTTGCTGCTGTGCGCGATGGCCGAGTACCGGGAATTCGCAGCCGAAGGTCAGCATAAAGATAGCCACGTACACCACTCCTATGCACACATAAACCCAGTACCACTCAATGCTACGAGCCAGGAGAAACGCGGCCACCATCGGAAAAACCATGCCTGCCATGCTAAAGAACGAGTCGGTAAACAGCAGGCGTGAACCGCGCTGGCGTCCTTCATACAGATGCGTGATAAGAAACGTGCCGATAGACATAGTAATACCGCTGACTACACCAAGCACAAACATGGCGGCGGAGAACAGCGCCAGGCTGTGGCTGAGCATGAGTCCTGCCAGTGCCAGCACCATGAGCACAAAGCCAAAGCGCAACTGGGTTTTCAGCGGCACTATCTCCATCAACCAGGCATTCAGGAAGATAGAAATGAGGATACCCGCATTGAGGAAGGTGAAGGTGTTGCTCATGCTGGAAACAGGCAGGCCGAAATAATCGGCGATATTGCCCATCACCATGCCGGTGACGATCACCAGCGCCCCGGTCAGTGCGTAGGAAAAGAAGCTTAACCAGGTGAGCCTGATACGATTGCTGTTTGTCATAAGGAGCCTGTGAGTAACCTGTTGGTGTTGATTGCAGCCGCGCTGGCTGCACAAGTTGCCGGCTCATCCTTGCGCCATTGATGCCGCAAATTGGTACTAACTCTGCGTGAACTCACGCGTTTTTGCTTTTTTAATGCCTGAAACATTCAGGCTACTAAAGTGTTTAACGCGCCGAATGATCATTTCGGGCGCTAATCTTAGTGATTTATGTGATCCATTTAAACATTTTCGTAATGGCTTACAGCAAATTGAAAAGGATTTGTGACTAAGATTGGATATTTATCCGAAAGGCTGTGTGAAGCTGACAGAACAACCCGTTAATTTTGCGTAAATAAAGGTAAATGGCTGGCGCGCTGGCAGTGTGCTCTTTAGAATCAATCGATTCGCTCGGTATCGTTTAAGGAAATTGTACATGCTGAAATCGTCTCTGGCAGCTGTTGCTGCCGTGTTTGCTCTTGTCGCGCTTTCACCTGCTGCTTTGGCGGCAAAGGGTGATCCCCGCGTTTTGCTGACTACGTCGGCGGGCAATATTGAACTGGAGCTGGATAACCAGAAAGCGCCGGTTTCAGTCAAAAATTTTGTGGATTATGTGAACAGTGGTTTTTATAACAACACCATTTTTCACCGTGTGATCCCAGGGTTTATGGTGCAGGGCGGTGGCTTTAACGAGCAGATGCAGCAAAAGCCCACCAATCCACCGATCAAAAATGAAGCCGATAATGGCCTGCGTAACACCCGCGGCACGATCTCTATGGCACGTACCGCGGATAAAGACAGCGCGACCAGCCAGTTCTTCCTGAATGTGGCGGATAACGCGTTTCTGGACCATGGCCAGCGTGACTTTGGTTACGCGGTGTTCGGGAAAGTCGTGAAAGGTATGGATGTGGCCGACAAGATTTCTCAGGTGCCGACCCACGATGTAGGGCCATACCAGAATGTGCCGTCAAAACCGATAGTTATCCTTTCTGCTAAAGTGCTTCCCTGATTTTCCTGCGCGGGCGTTCTGCCCGCGCATGCTCCCCTTGCTTCTGCACGACTCGCCATTGCTGCTTATACTTTGAGCAACACTGTGATGTACGGAGGCCGCCATGAGCAAAAAACTCACTGATAAACAAAAGACGCGGCTGTGGGAGTTGCAGCGTAGCCGTAATTTCCAGGCCAGTAGTGCGCTTGATGGTTTGAGAGTGCCGCTTATTGATCTCAGCCATGACAAGGTTGAGGCGCGTGTGTCCGCTCAAAAGGCGCCAAATTAGAGATAAAATTGTAGACATGCAAGACCAATACTTAAGGACTGGTATTGCGGTGCTGCGCAACCGGCTGGATATTCGGGAAAGCCATCGTCTGCTGCAGGCAGAGCAGGAGCTGACGGCGCTGCGTGCGGCAACGCTGGCGCTGGGGCCTGAGCAGCCGGGATTACCACACCTGTGTGCTATTCATTATTTTCTTTTTCAGGACCTGTTCGACTGGGCGGGAGAAATCCGCACGGTAGATATTTATCAGGACAATACGCGTTTTTGCCATTTCGATTACATCGAAAAAGAGGGCAATGCGCTGATGCAGGCGTTGGAGGATGAGGCGTGGCTTACGGACCTTGATAGCGAAGAATTTACCACGCGACTGGCACATTATTACTGCGAGATTAACGTGCTGCATCCGTTCCGTTATGGCAATGGTCGCGTCCAGCGCGTCTTCTTTGAGCAACTGGCGCTGCATGCCGGATATAGCCTGGACTGGCACAACGTTGAGCGTGAACTCTGGCGTGAGGCAAATCAGGCGGGGGCAATGGGTGACCTGACACCGCTGGTGGCAATTTTTCGCGAAGTGGTAAACCCGGCACTGGAAAACGCGTAAACTGGTGCAGTTTGTTTGCCCGGAGCCGCCATGCTGTTACTCATCGATAATTACGATTCATTCACCTGGAACCTCTATCAGTATTTTTGTGAGCTTGGCGCGCAGGTGCAGGTTCTGCGTAATGATGCGCTGACGCTGGCGGACATCGAAGCGCTGGCACCGCAACATATTGTGATATCTCCCGGTCCCTGCACGCCAGACGACGCCGGTATATCGCTCGATGTTATCCGGCGTTATGCGGGGCGGTTGCCGCTGCTTGGCGTATGTCTTGGCCACCAGGCCATCGCTCAGGCATTTGGTGCAAAAGTGGTGCGTGCCAGTAAGGTGATGCACGGTAAAACCTCGGCCATTGAGCACAATGGACAGGGCGTGTTTCGCGGCCTGAATAATCCACTGACGGTCACGCGCTACCATTCGTTGCTGGTGGACCCGTTAACGC
>JALAGK010000264.1 GCA_022712475.1 Enterobacteriaceae bacterium | reverse complement strand
TTAGTGACATTGGTATCCGCCGGGCCACCGTTAGGTGGATTATATTTGATACCACCGTCGTCCGGCGGGTTATGAGACGGTGTAATGACAATACCGTCTGCCAGCGCACCAGGGGTTTTGTTGTGTTCAAGAATGGCGTTAGAGACTGCAGGCGTCGGCGTGTAGCCGTTATCCTGCTGAACAATGATATCCACACCGTTGGCGCTCAGCACTTCCAGTACCGAAATAAACGCCGGTTCGGACAGCGCGTGGGTATCCTTGCCCACAAAGCAGGGACCGGTAATGCCGTTATGCGCGCGGTTTTCCGCCACCGCCTGAGCAATTGCCAGGATATGCGGTTCGTTGAAACTGTGGCGCGCCGCACTGCCGCGGTGACCGGACGTCCCAAATTTTACCGCATGCTCCGCATTGCCGACTTCAGGTTGAAGGACATAGTACTGCGAAGTCAGCTGTGCAACGTTTATCAAATCACTCTGCTGTGCAGGCTGTCCCGCACGGTTGTGGTTAGCCATTGGCCTGGTCCTTTTGACGCAAAATTAAACTGTGCCGCAAACCTTTTCAATCAGCCCTGCCGGGAACTGCATTGACTGCATGATGTGTTCAATCATGCTGCATTTGCGGCCCGTATTGGTGTTGGTTATCACCCAGAAAGGCGTGCCTGGCACCTGTTTCGGTTTGGTTTGGTTGCCGCTGTGCAGCAACGTGCGCTCGTCGTTGGCGAAATAAACGCGGGTGCGGCCATGCATCGATTCGGTCGCTTGTGCAAACGCCGCGGCATCCTGCGCATAGAGCGTAGAAAGAATCAGCAGAAAGCGATTAACCGCTTTTTTCTGCTCAGCATATTCGTCGGAAAGTAACAACTCACGCACGGCACGCACACGGTCACGCGCGGTTTTTGCTACTGGCTTATCAGCCACAGCAACCGGCGCACTCACAACGGGGAGCATCACTTTCTCAGGGGAACTCGTCTCTACAGCCTGGACGGCGGAAAATTTCAGCATACGCCGTAAAATGTCGGACGCGCTTTCGCCTATGTGCTGGGTGTGGCTGGCAATATAGCGATACAGCTCGTCATCAACTTCAATCGTTTTCATCTTAATCCAGTGCAGTATTATCTTCTGAATACAAGTTGTTGAGGATTATAAGATCTAACCCCAACAGCGGATAGCGTCAAACCGCAATCGCGGCAAAAGTCAGAATTCGCCGCACTTTTGCGCCCGCATGGCAAAACAGGAAACATGATACCCTAACCCGACGCACTCAAAAAAAGAACTTTGTTATGAAACTGAACGCTCGCCTGCAAACTGCGCAAACTCCATCGTCCTCTTCACCCATCGTGTTAATTCACGGCCTGTTTGGCAGCCTGGATAACCTCGGCGTGCTGGCCCGTGATTTGGTCGCTACGCATGATGTCTTACAGCTCGATTTGCGTAACCACGGTCTGTCTGCGCGCAGCGATGAGATGACTTACGCCGCGATGGCGCAGGACGTGCTGGATACCCTTGATGCATACGAACTTAAAACCGTCACGCTGGTGGGTCACTCAATGGGCGGTAAGGTCGCAATGGCGCTAAGTGCGCTCGCGCCACAACGTCTGGACAAGCTGGTGATGATTGATATTGCCCCGGTTGCTTATCCGGTACGCCGCCACGATGAGATTTTTGCCGCTATCCGCGCGGTCAGCAACGCGGGAGCAACCTCTCGCCAGCAGGCAGCCGATATTATGCGCACCACACTTCATGAAGAAGGCGTCATTCAGTTTCTACTCAAATCCTTTCATAACGGCAGCTGGCGCTTCAACGTGCCCGTGCTGTGGGACAAGTATGACAACATCGTCGGTTGGGAGCCCGTACCCGCATGGAATCACCCGGCGCTGTTTATTCGTGGCGGCAACTCACCGTATATCCTTGAGGAGTACCGCGATACGTTGCTCGCGCAGTTCCCGCAGTCGCGTGCACATGTGATTGCAGGTGCCGGCCACTGGGTACATGCCGAAAAGCCGCAGGCCGTACTGCGTGCTCTCCATCGCTTCCTTAATGATACCGCTTCTGATTAAAAACGCATCGACCAGTTGCCGCAAGGCATGAACGCGTTGGCGCGCCCGATTTCACTCATGTATGATGGCGCGCTGTTAATGCACCCGAACCCGCTACACTAGCCTGTATTCCTGTCATTTTAATCATGGCCAAAGAACAAACGGACCGAACAACGCTTGATCTGTTCGCAGATGAACGTCGCCCGGGTCGCCCTAAAACGAACCCACTTTCGCGCGATGAGCAACTGCGTATCAACAAGCGTAACCAGCTTAAACGCGACAAAGTGCGCGGCCTCAAACGTGTTGAGCTTAAGCTTAATGCGGACGCCGTGGATGCACTCAACGAGCTTGCAAAGCTACGTGAGATGAGCCGTAGTGAGCTTATTGAAGAAATGCTGATGCAACAGCTTCAGCGTACGGAACGCTGACGCCTGCCCTTTCTGGATTCCTGACATGTTGCATACTGTGCACAAGGCGGCAATAGCTGTTTTCGCTGCTGGCGGGCATCTGCTATGATTGGCGTATCTGTGGGCGTTATGCAGCCCCCATCTTATTAAGTATCAAGAGGTTTTTTACTCATGGCAATCGTAGGCATTTTCTTTGGCAGCGACACTGGCAACACCGAAAACATCGCAAAAATGATTCAGAAACAGCTTGGTAAAGACGTTGCTGAGGTGCGAGATATTGCTAAAAGCAGCAAAGAAGATCTGGAAGGCTTTGATATTCTGATGCTCGGTATCCCGACCTGGTACTACGGTGAAGCACAGTGTGACTGGGATGACTTTTTCCCGACGCTGGAAGAAATTGACTTCAACGGCAAGCTGGTTGCCCTGTTTGGCTGCGGCGATCAGGAAGACTATGCAGAATATTTCTGCGACGCGCTTGGCACCATTCGTGATATTATTGAACCGAATGGAGCAACCATCGTCGGCCACTGGCCAACTGCAGGTTACCATTTCGAAGCCTCAAAGGGCCTTGCCGATGACGCACACTTCCTGGGGCTCGCTATTGACGAAGACCGCCAACCGGAATTGACCAATGAGCGCGTAGAAAAATGGGTCAAGCAGGTCTCTGAAGAGCTACACCTTGACGAAATTATCAACGCGTAAGGCATTTTGACAATGCGGCGCTTCCCTTAGGCGCCGCATTAATAGATAATGCCGATATAAGTAATTGCTACAATTTTTTAACGTTACCCCTGTTTATCTGTACAATATCCGCAATATTTCACTGGTGATTTCGCACAGTTAGCTACATCACCGAAATTCTTTGTTAACATCGTTACACTTTATACGCGGGTTCGATTTAGACCCTGCGGCTCTATAATGAAACACATTCCTTTTTAAGTGAATTCTATGCAGCACTCCCTTAAGGGGGTAAGTTATTAAGTTACAG
>JALAGK010000263.1 GCA_022712475.1 Enterobacteriaceae bacterium | reverse complement strand
TGGTGACGATATGGAAGCGCTGGCGTTCGCCTGGCTTGCGGCACGGACAATATCTGGCCTGCCGGGTAATCTGGCCTCGGTCACCGGCGCAAGCCGCGAAACGGTGCTGGGCGCAATTTTCCCTGCTGATGGGCAACGTAGCGTACTGTAACGCGCATGATCTGTGCCACAGGTGCGTAAGAATCGGAGTTTACTGAAATGACCACCGGGTTTGAGACCGTAAACTCGGTATAGAAAACAACGGTACAGAGTGCCGGACAATAAAATATTTCAGGAATCCGCCATGAAAAAACTGCTTATTCTTACGTTGCCTGCGCTGCTGGTGGGTTGTAGTTACTACAATGCGTTTTATAACTCGATGTTCGACAAAATGAACACTGATACGCTGCAGTATCAGTGTGATGAAAAGCCGCTGACGGTAACGCTGAATAATTCGAGCCAGGAAGTGAGTTTTGTGTATGACAACAAACAACTTCATCTGAAGGAGGGGATTTCCGCCTCAGGCGCACGCTACACCGATGGTATTTATGTGTTCTGGTCTAAAGGGGATACCGCTACCGTTTATCAGCGTGACAGCATCGTGTTAAACAACTGTCAGCTGCAGAAGTCATAGCGTTGAGATTTTTGCGGGCGCGGCGCACAATAGCCTTACCCGCACATTTCATAGACTTAACGCCATGACCGACTCGCATGATTTACAGCAGATAGCCCATCTGCGCCGTGAATACACTAAAGGTGGCCTGCGCCGCCGCGACCTGACTGATGCTCCGCTGCCGCTGTTTGAGCGCTGGCTGGCACAGGCCTGTGAAGCGCGCCTGAGTGACCCGACGGCAATGGTGGTTGCCACCGTAGATGAAAGCGGCCAACCGTATCAGCGTATTGTGCTGCTTAAGCACTTCGATGAGCGCGGCATGGTTTTTTATACCAATCTGGGCAGTCGTAAGGCGCACCATATCGAACATAACCCCCGCGTTAGCCTGCTGTTTCCCTGGCATATGCTGGAGCGCCAGGTCATGGTGCAGGGCCAGGCCGAGCGTTTGTCGACACTGGAGGTGATGAAATATTTTCACAGCCGTCCGCGTGACAGTCAGATTGGAGCCTGGGTTTCAAAACAGTCGAGCCGTATTTCCGCGCGCGGCGTGCTGGAAAGCAAATTTCTCGAAATCAAAAACAAATTTCTGCAAGGCGAGGTGCCGTTACCGAGTTTCTGGGGCGGCTATCGCATCAGTATTGACCAGATGGAGTTCTGGCAGGGCGGTGAAAACCGTCTTCACGACCGTTTTTTATACCAGCGTGCGGGAGATGCCTGGAAAATAGACCGCCTCGCTCCCTGAACCGGACAAATAGTTAGCGTAAGCGCTGGCGCTGTAAGGGCCAGCGCTTTATTCTATGTGCTCCCTGAATTTGACATTCGCAGGTCTTGCGAATAGCCGTGTACCGGCAAAGGTGCAGTCCGATTTATACATGGAGAATTTGATGGCGAGTAATCTCATTCAACAATTGCAAGAGCGGGGCCTGGTGGCCCAGGTGACGGACGAGGATGCGTTAGCAGAGCGACTGGCGCAGGGGCCAATTGCCCTCTATTGTGGCTTCGATCCTACCGCCGACAGCTTGCATTTGGGCCATCTGGTTCCGTTGCTGTGCCTTAAGCGCTTCCAACAGGCAGGGCACAAACCCGTTGCGTTGGTGGGCGGGGCGACCGGTCTTATCGGCGATCCGAGCTTTAAGGCAACTGAACGTAAACTCAATACGGAAGACACCGTGCAGGAGTGGGTGGATAAAATCCGCCGCCAGGTGGCACCGTTTCTGGATTTTGACTGCGGTGAAAACGCGGCAATTGCGGCCAACAACTACGACTGGTTCGGTAGCATGAACGTACTGACGTTCCTGCGTGATATTGGCAAGCACTTCTCTGTTAACCAGATGATTAACAAAGAGGCCGTGAAGCAGCGTCTGAACCGCGACGACGTTGGTATCTCATTTACTGAGTTTTCTTATAACCTGCTGCAGGGTTACGACTTTGCCTGCCTGAACAAACAGCACGGTGTGGTGCTGCAAATTGGTGGTTCTGACCAATGGGGCAACATTGTTTCTGGTATCGATTTAACGCGTCGTTTGCACCAGAATCAGGCCTGGGGCCTGACTGTCCCGCTGATTACAAAATCAGACGGCACGAAATTTGGTAAAACCGAAGGCGGCGCGGTCTGGCTTGATCCGAAGAAAACCAGTCCGTTCAAGTTCTACCAGTTCTGGATCAACACCGCTGATGCTGACGTGTATCGCTTCCTGAAGTTCTTCACCTTCATGAGCCTTGAAGACATCAATGCGCTGGAAGAAGAAGACAAAAACAGCGGTGTAGCGCCACGTGCCCAGTACGTGCTGGCAGAAGAAGTGACCCGTCTGGTACACGGTGAAGAAGGTCTGGCCGCAGCACAGCGTATTACGGCAAGCCTGTTCAATGGCAACCTCGGTGACTTGACCGAAGAAGACTTCGCTCAGTTGGCGCAGGATGGTGTGCCGATGATTGAACTGGGCAAGGAGGCTGACCTTCAGCAGGCGCTGGTCGATTCCGAGTTGCAGCCGTCCCGTGGTCAGGCACGTAAATCTATCGCGCAGAACGCCATTACCATCAACGGCGAAAAGCAGAGCGATCCGGAATACCGCTTCAGCGAGGCCGACCGTCTGTTTGGGCGTTATACCCTGCTGCGTCGCGGTAAGAAAAACTACTGTCTGGTGTGCTGGAAGTAATTTCTGACACCAGAGGGCGCGGGTGATACCGCGCCCTTTATTTTTGGCAAGGCATAACAATACGGCGTTCGCGGAACACATCATGAAAAACATTCTCGCCATTCAGTCTCACGTGGTTTTTGGCCATGCGGGTAACAGCGCAGCTGAATTTCCTATGTGCAGGCTTGGTGCAAACGTCTGGCCGCTGAATACGGTGCAGTTTTCCAACCATACCCAGTACGGTCAGTGGACTGGCTGTGTGATGCCACCTGAACACTTAAGTGAGATTGTTCAGGGCATTGACAATATTGGTC
>JALAGK010000262.1 GCA_022712475.1 Enterobacteriaceae bacterium | reverse complement strand
GCTGGGTGCCAGCTGATACCAACGTAGAAGATTTTGAGTTTGCGATTCGTACCGTGTGCGAGCCTATCTTTGAAAAGCCGCTGTCGGAAATATCGTTTGGTCATGTGCTGCTAAATCTGTTTAATACTGCGCGCCGCTTCAATATGGAAGTGCAGCCGCAACTGGTGTTGCTGCAAAAGACGCTCCTGTATGTGGAAGGCGTGGGACGCCAGCTTTATCCGCAGCTGGATTTATGGAAAACCGCAAAGCCGTTCCTGGAATCCTGGATTAAAGATCAGGTTGGGCTATCGGCGTTGGTGCGCACGTTAAAGGAAAAAGCACCGTTCTGGGTGGAAAAAATGCCCCAATTACCGGAACTCGTGTACGACAGTTTGCGCCAGGGCAAGCAATTACAGCTCAGTGTTGATAAAATCGCCCAGGATATTCAGGTCAGCCGTGTCAGGCAAGGGCAGTCTCGCTATATGCTGGGCATTGGGGCGACGTTGATATTGAGCGGTACATTATTATTGATTAACAAGCCTGAGTGGGGCTGGTTCCCCGCATGGGCAATGGCGGGTGGTGTGGTCGCGTGGCTGATTGGCTGGTGTCGCACTGCCTGAACGACGTTGTTATAGTCTGTCTGTGTGCCTGATTAGGCCGCAGCGCAAATAAGCATCTCCGAGGAATCATATGGGTGGTATCAGTATTTGGCAGTTAATCATCATTGCCGTCATCGTTGTGCTGCTGTTCGGCACTAAAAAACTGAGTTCTCTTGGCTCTGACCTGGGCGCGTCTATCAAAGGCTTTAAGAAAGCCATGAGCGATGATGACGCTAAATCAAAATCCACGCAGCAGGATGAAGATGCGGATTTCACAGCGAAATCGCTTTCTGATAAGCCGCAGGATAGCGTAAACAAAGACGAAGCGAAAAATCACGACAAAGACCGGGTGTAACTCGTGTTTGATATTGGCTTTAGCGAACTGGTCCTGATCTTTATTATCGGTCTTGTTGTGCTGGGACCGCAGCGCCTGCCGGTGGCGGTAAAAACCGTCGTGGGTTGGATACGTGCGCTACGCTCTCTTGCGACAACGGTGCAAAATGAACTCAGTCAGGAACTGAAGCTCCAGGAGCTGCAGGACAGCCTGAAAAAGGTAGAAAAAGCGAGCATGGACAACCTGACGCCCGAGCTGAAGGCGTCCATGGATGAGCTGCGTCAGGCGGCAGAGGCAATGAAACGCTCCTATACCGAGGACGATCCGGAAAAGGCGAGCGATGAGGCCCATACTATCCACAATCCGCTGGTAAAAAACGCGCAGGATAGCCACGAAGGTGCCACGCCTGCGGCAGCGGCACACCAGGCGAGTGCACCCGAGCAGTCTCCAGCGGTGGACATGCCTTCCGCCGCGCCGCCGGTGGAACCTGTCGCAGCAGAAACGGTGACCCGACCTGCGCCGTTGGTTAAAGACACTGCGCCTTCCCAACCCCAGAACGATAAACCCTGAACATGGCCGTCGAAGATACTCAACCGTTAATCAGTCACCTGATTGAGCTGCGTAAGCGGCTGCTGAACTGCATTATCGCCATACTGGTGATTTTCCTGGCGCTGGTTTATTTTGCCAACGATATTTATCAGTTGGTTGCTGCGCCGTTGATTGCCCAGCTGCCAGCGGGGTCGACGATGATAGCCACCGACGTGGCCTCACCGTTTTTTACGCCCATCAAGCTGACTATCATGGTGTCGATAATCCTGGCGGCGCCGGTGATTTTGTATCAGGTCTGGGCGTTTATCGCACCTGCGTTGTATAAGCATGAGCGCCGTCTGGTGGTACCGCTGTTAGTGTCCAGTTCCCTGCTGTTCTACCTGGGCATGGCCTTCGCCTACTTTGTCGTCTTTCCGCTGGCGTTTGGCTTCCTGACCAAAACCGCGCCGGTTGGTGTGGTGGTTTCAACGGACATTGCCAATTACCTCGACTTTGTCATGGCGCTGTTTATGGCGTTTGGTGTCTCTTTTGAGGTGCCAGTGGCGATTGTGCTGCTGTGCTGGATGGGTGTGACAACGCCGGAAGACCTGAAGAAAAAACGTCCTTATATTCTGGTAGGGGCGTTTGTTGTGGGTATGTTGCTGACTCCGCCGGATGTGTTTTCACAAACTCTGCTGGCCATTCCGATGTACTGCCTGTTTGAAATCGGTGTTTTCTTCTCACGCTTTTACACCGGTAAACGCAGACCACCTGCAGAGGAAGACGAGGGCGAGGAAGATACCGCCGTCGCGCCAAAAGAATAATGCTGACAACCGCCCTTCGGGGCGGTTTTTTATGGGGACAAGCGATGTTTGATATTGGCGTTAACCTGACCAGTGCGCAGTTTAACAAAGACCGTGATGAGGTGGTTAGCCGCGCCATGGCCGTAGGGGTGCGCGGTATGCTGCTCACGGGCACAAGCGTTGCAGAAAGTGAAGCCGCTGCTTTACTTGCGGCGCGCTATGCGCACTGCTGGAGTACGGCGGGCGTGCATCCGCACGATGCCAGTGGCTGGAGCGAGGAATGCGCGCAGCGCATCCGTGAGCTTGCGGCCGACTCGCAGGTGGTCGCCATTGGTGAGTGTGGGCTGGATTTTGACCGCAACTATTCCACACCACAGGATCAGGAATGGGCGTTCAGCGCGCAACTTGCGCTCGCAGCTGAGCTTGAGATGCCGGTTTTCATGCACTGTCGGGCAGCACATGCCCGCTTTATCGAACTGCTTGACCCCTGGCTTGATAAGCTGCCAGCTGCAGTGTTGCACTGCTTTACCGGTAACCGCGAAGAAGCCCAGGCCTGTCTCGAACGTGGACTGTATCTTGGCATAACCGGCTGGGTGTGTGACGAGCGTCGTGGACTTGAATTGCGTGAACTGTTGCCAATGATACCGGCACAGAGGCTGATGCTAGAGACCGATGCACCGTGGTTACTGCCGCGAGATCTTAAGTCAAAGCCTGCATCGCGGCGCAACGAGCCTGCACTGCTCGCACACATCTTGTCCCAGGTTGCGCTGTGGCGCGGTGAAGACAAAGCGTGGCTTGAGCAGGTAACGAATGAAAACGTGCGTCGCGTTTTTGGCGTGGCGTTTTAACGTACAGGTTAAATTTTCTGGAATTCGGTGTTTTTGACGCTTTGTAACACCTGACGATTGAGCAGGTTCAACAGCAGCATGGAGCGCGCTTCGCCGTCTGGCTCTTTAAAGATGGCCTCAAGGCCTTCAAACGCACCGTCGGTGATAACCACGCTGTCGCCAGGCCACGGCGTCTGCGGATCCGTGATGTTTTCAGGCTGGTAATGGAGTAAATCATGAATCACTGCTTGCGGTACTGTTGCAGGTTGGGAGCCGAAACGCACAAAATGACTGACGCCGCGCGTTGAGTTCACCGTCGTGGTATGAATATCCTCTGGATCAAACTCGACAAACAGATAGTTTGGAAACAGCGGCTCGCTTACGGCTGCACGCTTGCCACGCACTATCTTTTCGAGCGTGATCATCGGGGTCAGGCAGTTTACAGATTGCCGCTCCAGGTGCTCTTTAGCACGCAGCAACTGACCTCGCTTGCAGTACAGCAAATACCAGGATTGCATAGTGGTTCATCGTCAAATCAACAGGCGCAAAAGCATAACAAAATGCCCCACGGAGTGACAGTTTCGTCTTGTATTATGGTTGCTGCACGGTAGAGCAGCCAACAATTCACGACAATTTAACAAAACTACAGCGACTTCGCGTCGAAGCTCGTATAATGGCACGTTCAACCGGAAGCCTTAATCACTTATGAAATATCACGATTT
>JALAGK010000261.1 GCA_022712475.1 Enterobacteriaceae bacterium | reverse complement strand
CTCGCCTCGCAGTGTATGCTTGGCGTACCCAGCTACAATCGTCCTCTGGTACAGGGCGATGCTAACCAGTTGCCTGTGACTATCAACGCCGAGAACGCCAAAGGCGATTATCCGGAGCGCGCCGTATTTAGCGGAAACGTTGATATCGAACAGGGCAACAGCCGCCTGCTGGCCGACGAGGTCCAGCTGCATCAAAAACAAGTGGCAGGTCAGGCCGACCCGGTTCGCACGGTCGATGCATTAGGTAATGTGCATTACGACGACAATCAGGTCATCCTGAAAGGTCCGAAAGCCTGGTCCAATCTCAATACCAAAGATACCAACGTCTGGCAGGGTGACTATCAGATGGTCGGTCGCCAGGGTCGCGGCACGGCAGACGTCATGAAGCAGCGTGGCGAAAACCGCTACACCATTCTGGAAAACGGCACCTTTACCTCCTGCCTGCCGGGTACGAATACCTGGAGCGTGGTCGGTAGTGAAGTGATTCATGACCGTGAAGAGCAGGTTGCCGAAATCTGGAATGCGCGCTTTAAAATTGGCCCGGTGCCGGTTTTCTATAGCCCATACCTGCAATTGCCGGTGGGCGATAAGCGCCGTTCTGGCTTTCTTATCCCAAATGCCAAATACAGCCGCAGCAGTGGTATGGAATTCACCATTCCTTACTACTGGAACATCGCACCTAACTTCGATGCGACCATTACGCCGCACTACTACCAGCAGCGCGGCGGCGTACAGTGGCAAAATGAGTTCCGTTATCTGACTACGCCCGGTGCCGGTACTATCGCGTTTGATTACCTGGGGTCTGACGATCAGTACACGCAAGATCACCCCAATGAGAACCGCGATCGTCGCTGGCTGTTCTTCTGGCGTCATGCCGGGGTGATGGATAAAGTGTGGCGTTTTAACGCTAACTACACCAAAGTCAGCGACCCGTATTACTTCAATGATTTCGACTCCGTCTACGGCGACAGTACTGACGGTTACGCTACGCAGAAATTCAGCGTCGGCTACGCCAACCAGAACTTTGACGCAACGGTCTCCACCAAGCAGTTCCAGGTGTTCGACGTTCAGCGTAACCGTAACTCCTATCGCGCCGAGCCGCAGCTGGATCTGAATTATTACCTCAATGACCTGGGGCCATTTGACAGTCATCTGTATGCCCAGGCGGTGCGTTTTACCAACGTGAACGACAACTATCCGGAAGCTACGCGTCTACACATTGAACCCACGCTCAGCTTGCCGATGTCTAACGGCTGGGGTAGCCTGAATACCGAAATGAAAGTCATGGCGACCCACTATCAGCAGAACAATCTGGACCGCTATCGCTACTACGTGCGTAATAATGCCACTACCAGCGCGGCGGCAGCCAAGCTTGAGGACAGCGTTGACCGCGTGATGCCGCAGTTCAAGATGGACGGTAAACTGGTATTTGAGCGTGATATGGACTGGTCACAGGGCTATACCCAGACGCTGGAGCCACGCGCACAGTACCTGTACATGCCGTACCGTAATCAGAGCAATATCAACAACTACGACTCTTCATTCCTGCAATCTGATTATACCGGCCTGTTCCGCGACCGCGCTTACGGTGGTCTGGACCGTATCGCCTCGGCAAACCAGCTCACCACCGGTGTCACTTCTCGCGTTTATGATGACGCTGCCGTTGAACGTTTTAACGTTTCTGTGGGTCAAATCTACTATTTCACCGAGTCCCGTACCGGTGATGACAATATCAACTGGGAAAAAGACAAGAAAACCGGCGCTATTGCCTGGGCAGGAGACACTTACTGGCGCATCACCGATCGCTGGGGCCTGCGCGGTGGGGTGCAATATGATACGCGTCTGAGTAATGTTTCCACCGCCAGCGGCGTTGTGGAATACCGTAAAGATGCCGACCGACTGATGCAGCTGAACTACCGCTACGCCAGCCCGGAATATATTCGCGCTACACTGCCGTCTTTCTCCTCCTCTGCACGCTATAAAGAGGGGATTTCTCAGGTGGGTGTCACCGCAAGCTGGCCGGTTGTCGACAGGTGGTCATTAGTGGGTGCGTATTACTACGACACTAACGCCCATCAGCCAGCCGACCAGATGGTGGGCGTACAGTATAATTCCTGCTGTTACGCAATCCGCGTAGGTTACGAGCGTAAGCTCAACGGTTGGGAAAATAATAAGAGCAAGTTCGACGAAAAAGTCGGTTTCAATATCGAGCTGCGCGGCCTGAGTTCTAACTACGGGCTGGGCACACAGCGTATGCTGCGCTCGAACATTCTGCCGTACCAGAACTCGCTGTAACGTGATGTTAAAAATAAATCCGCTATGCGGTTTAATCAGAAATGGAAAGTGTATGAAGAACTGGAGAACGCTGCTTCTCGGTATCGCTCTGGTAGCGAATACCTCCTTCGCCGCCCCACAAGTTGTCGATAAAGTCGCCGCTGTTGTTAATAACGGCGTTGTGCTGGAAAGTGACGTCAACGGCATGATGCAGTCTGTAAAGCTCAACGCCATGCAGGCCGGCCAGCAGCTTCCGGACGATAACACGCTGCGCCATCAGATTCTGGAGCGTCTGATCGTCGATCAGGTCATTCTGCAGATGGGCCAGAAGGGTGGCGTCAATATCAGCGACGAACAGCTTGATAAAGCCATCGCCGATATCGCTGCACAAAACAACATGTCTTTAGATCAGATGCGCAGCCGCCTGGCCTATGAAGGGATCAACTATCCGGCCTATCGCAGCCAGATTCGCAAAGAGATGATCATTTCTGACGTGCGTAACAGCGAGGTGCGCCGTCGCGTCACCATTTTGCCGCAAGAAGTTGAACAGCTGGCAAAACAGGTCTCTAACCAGAACGACGCCAGCACCGAGCTTAACCTGAGCCACATTCTGCTGCCGTTGCCGGAAAACCCGACAGCAGATCAGGTTAATGAAGCAGGCGCTCAGGCAACATCCATCGTTGAGCGTGCACGCAGCGGCGAAGACTTTGGTAAACTCGCTATCACTTACTCTGCCGATCAGTCCGCACTCAAAGGCGGCCAGATGGGCTGGGGCCGTATTCAGGAGCTGCCGGGTATTTTTGCACAGGCACTGACCACCGCGAAAAAAGGCGATGTTATCGGCCCTATCCGTTCTGGTGTTGGCTTTCACATTCTGAAGGTTAACGACATGCGTGGTGAGTCACAAAACATTTCCGTCACGGAAGTAAAGGCACGCCACATTCTGCTTAAGCCGTCGCCGATCATGACCGATCAGCAGGCGCGCCTGAAGCTTGAAGAGATTGCCTCCGATATCCGCAGCGGCAAAACCACCTTTGCAGAAGCGGCGAAAGAGTTCTCACAGGACCCGGGCTCTGCTAACCAGGGTGGCGATCTGGGCTGGTCGATGCCGGATATCTACGATCCGGCTTTCCGTGATGCGCTGATGCGCCTGAACAAAGGCCAGCTGAGCGCGCCAGTCCATTCCACTTTTGGCTGGCACCTGATTGAACTGCTGGATACCCGTAAGGTCGATAAGACCGATGCCGCGCAAAAAGATCGCGCCTATCGCATGCTGTTCAACCGTAAGTTCGCTGAAGAGGCCCAGACCTGGATGCAGGAGCAACGCGCCAGCGCTTACGTAAAAATCCTGGACGGCAATGGCTAATACTCCCCGTGTGGTTATCACTCCCGGCGAACCCGCCGGGATTGGCCCAGACCTGGTTATTGCGCTTGCACAACACGACTGGCCCGTTGAGCTGGTCGTTTGTGCTTCTGAGTCACTGTTAGCCGAGCGTGCGACGCTGCTCGGTCACACCCTTAAGTTTCTTCCCTGGCAACCGCATCTCCCTGCCCGTCCACAGCGTGCGGGCACACTGACAGTCCTGCCCGTGGCGTTACATGCGCCAGTTACACCAGGCAAACTCGATGCGCGTAACGGCAACTATGTTGTCGACACGCTGGCTCGCGCCTGCGACGGCTGCCTCAGTGGTGAGTTTGCTGCGGTTGTGACCGGCCCGGTGCACAAAGGCATTATCAACGATGCTGGCGTGGCATTTACCGGCCATACGGAGTTCTTTGAAGCCCGCTCAGGCAGCAAGAAAGTGGTGATGATGCTGGCAACAGAAGAACTTCGCGTGGCGCTCGCGACTACGCATCTGCCACTAAGGGCGGTAGCGGATGCCATCACGCCTGCCTTGTTGCGCCAGGTACTGGCTATTTTACATCACGATTTGCAGACCAAATTTGGTATCACTCGCCCGCATATTCTGGTTAGCGGCCTCAATCCACATGCTGGCGAGGGCGGCCACATGGGCACTGAAGAAATTGATACGATCATTCCAGTGCTTGATGAAATGCGCGCTGGCGGTATGCATCTTACGGGTCCGCTGCCTGCTGATACCCTGTTCCAGCCGAAATATCTTGAAAGTGCCGATGCCGTGCTGGCGATGTACCACGATCAGGGACTTCCCGTGCTAAAATACCAGGGCTTTGGCCGCGCGGTGAATATTACGCTTGGCCTGCCTTTCATTCGCACATCGGTTGACCACGGTACCGCTCTTGAGCTTGCGGGTCAGGGAACCGCCGATGTCGGCAGTTTTATTACGGCGCTTAATCTCGCCACGAAAATGATTTTTAACAGTCAATGAATAATCGAGTTCACCAGGGCCACCTTGCCCGCAAACGCTTCGGGCAAAACTTTCTCAATGACCCGTTCATTATCGACAGCATCGTCAGTGCGATTAACCCGCAAAAAGGCGAAGCGCTGGTTGAAATCGGCCCGGGTCTGGCGGCACTTACCGAACCGGTGGGCGAACGCCTCGACAAGCTGACCGTCATCGAACTCGACCGCGATCTGGCCGCACGTCTGAAAACGCATCCGTTTCTTGGCCCTAAGCTGACCATTTATCAGCAGGATGCCATGACAATGGACTTCGGCGAGCTTTCCCGCCAGGAAGGCCAGCCGCTGCGCGTGTTTGGCAACCTGCCTTATAATATTTCTACGCCGCTGATGTTCCACCTGTTTAGCTATACTGATGCCATAAAGGACATGCACTTTATGCTGCAAAAAGAGGTGGTCAATCGCCTGGTGGCTGGTCCAAACAGTAAGGCCTATGGACGCTTAAGCGTGATGGCACAGTATTATTGCCAGGTGATTCCGGTGCTGGAAGTGCCACCGGGCTCCTTTACGCCGCCACCGAAGGTTGATTCAGCCGTTGTGCGCCTGGTTCCTCATGCGCAATTACCGCATCAGGTAAAAGAGTTGCGTATTCTGAGCAGGCTGACAACCGAAGCCTTTAACCAGCGCCGCAAGACGATTCGCAACAGCCTGGGGAATCTGTTCAGCCCAGAAGTGCTGACAGAATTAGGTATCGATCCCGCGCTGCGCGCAGAAAACGTATCCGTGGCGCAATACTGCCTGATGGCAAACCATCTGGCAGAGAATCCGCTACCGAAGGAGAGCTGAGCCATGTCAGATACGCCCCGTGTTTGTGTGCAGGTACAGAGCGTTTATATCGAATCCCAGTCGGCTCCCGATGAGGAACGCTATGTCTTCGCCTATACCGTAACCATTCGCAACCTGGGGCATTGTTCGGTCCAGTTACTGGGCCGCTACTGGCTTATTACTAATGGTAACGGGCGTGAAACTGAGGTTCAGGGCGAGGGCGTCGTTGGCGCCCAGCCACATATTGAACCAGGTGATGACTACCAATACACCAGCGGTGCAGTCATTGAAACGCCGCTCGGCACCATGCAGGGTCATTATGAAATGATCGACGAGCAAGGTCGCCCGTTCCGCCTCGACATTCCAGTCTTCCGACTGGCTGTTCCCATTCTCATTCACTGATAATCTCATGTCGACATACCTGATTGGCGACGTTCATGGCTGCTACGATGAACTTCTCGCACTGTTAAAGCAGGTTGAATTTGCGCCTGGCAAGGACACGCTGTGGCTGACTGGCGATCTGGTGGCGCGCGGTCCTGGTTCTCTGGATGTACTACGTTTTGTGCGCGACCTCGGTGATGCCGTACGCATCGTGCTCGGCAATCACGATCTGCATCTGCTGGCGGTCTATGCTGGCATCAGCCGCAACAAACCCAAAGATCGCGTTACCACGCTGCTCGAAGCACCCGATGCCGATGAGCTGCTGAACTGGCTGCGTCGCCAGCCTTTGTTGCAGGTCGATGAAGAGAACAAGCTGGTGATGGCGCATGCCGGGATTACGCCCCAGTGGGATTTGCCCACGGCAGTCAACTGCGCTCGTGACGTAGAAGCGGTACTGTCGAGCGACAGCTATCCGCTGTTCCTGGATGCCATGTATGGCGATATGCCCAACAACTGGAGTGAAGAGCTGACCGGGCTGGCACGCCTGCGTTTTATCACGAATGCCCTGACGCGTATGCGCTACTGCTTCCCGAACGGACAACTGGATATGTACTGTAAGGATACGCCGGAAAATGCCCCTGCCCCGCTCAAACCCTGGTTTGCCATCCCCGGTCCAGTGTCACAGGCATACAGTATTGTATTTGGCCACTGGGCTTCGCTTGAAGGTAGAGGAACACCAGAAGGTGTTTATGCGCTTGATACCGGCTGTTGCTGGGGCGGCACACTAACCTGCCTGCGCTGGGAAGATAAAGCTGTATTTACCCAGGCCTCTCATCGCCAGAGCAACAATGATGACGAAACAGCGGCGGTGGCTTCGTAACGTTTTATACGTAACCGCTGATGTGAAAAAGGAGGCTAATACCTCCTTTTTCATTGGCCGCTTTTACTCGCGTCGCTCCAGAATTTCAAAAAAACAACCATGCGTGTTGTTCTCGTCCGCATCGCGAAACTCGCTAAACACCGGCTGCCATTCATCCGGCTCATATTCCGGGAAGTGCGTATCACCTTCAACCTCAGCATCAATGTGCGTCAGGTACAAGCGCTGCGCCAGTGGCAAAAATTGCTCATAGATGCGGCCGCCACCAATCACCATAATCTCTTCCACATCGCCGCAGGCGGCGATAGCGTCGTCAACAGAACTAACCCAGGTGACACGTTCATCCGCCCCTGGATGACGGCTGATAACAATATTCTTCCTGCCCGGGAGCGGACGGCCAATAGAGTCCCAGGTCAGGCGTCCCATAATGACCGGTTTGTTAAGCGTATTACGTTTAAACCAGGCGAGATCCGCCGGCAAATTCCACGGCATGGCGTTTTCCATACCAATAACGCGATCTGCCGCCAGTGCAGCAATCAGACTGATCATGTGAAGAATCTCTGGGGGGTGAAAATTGTCGCCACTATACGGAAAGCATAATCTGGCGTCGACTATCTGCCGATCAATTTTTACTGCCGGTACCCGGCAGCATCTGGATAGCATGGCAGACAGTATAACGGGAGCGCTGATTGTTACGCGTAAAGTAATTGCAACGGCGCGTAAATAAAAGCCGTAATCCGTGCTACACGCTTAGTCAGCAAGCGGGTATAGTGACACTATTGTCTCTTCTCTGGGCGTTTCGTCATGCTGGAAACCACTTTTTTCATCGCCACTATCGCCACACTGGGCATGATTTCTCCTGGCCCAGACTTCTTCCTGGTGATTAAAAATGCGGCCCGTTATCCACGTGCAGCAGCACTGATGACCAGTGCTGGTGTGGTCTGTGGCGTCATGACGCATATGAGTTACTGTGTGGCAGGGCTCGCCGTGGTCATTACCACCACGCCGTGGCTGTTTGGGTTACTGAAATATGCTGGTGCAGCTTATCTGGTGTGGGTCGGACTGCATGCGCTGTTTTCTCGCGGCGATAGCAAAATGGATGTCAGCCAATATACACCGCAGCAAACCTCGCTGAAAAAAGCCTTTATGCAGGGCTACCTGTGCAATCTTCTCAATCCAAAAGCAACATTGTTCTTTCTTGCGATGTTCACCCAGGTGCTGAGCGTGGACTCAGGCTTAGGTGAAAAACTCTGGTATGCCGCGATTATTGTTGGGCTTTCCGTATTATGGTGGCCGCTGCTGGTGTTATTGATTCAAAGCGAACCGGTGCGCAAAGGGCTTGCGAAAGCACAGAAGATTGTCGATAAACTACTGGGTGGTGTGCTGATTGCACTCGGCGTGAAGGTGGCGCTAAGTTAAAAGACTGTTGGATACCTGTCTCCTTTAGGCCATGCGTGTTTCGTTAAATGGGTCACAACACCTGCCCGGACATACTGTGACACGAGAAGCCCGGCCACACGGACCGGGCCTGTAAAACAGCGCGCAAACTCGCTGGTATACCGGTTAGTATCACGTCCGTGAATCAGTTACCACGCGTGCCTGTCGTGTCGGCATCAAACTTCTGTTTAAGGGCCTGGGCCTCGGGGATCAGGATGCTAAACAATCTTTCTTTATCAATAATCTGCATTGGCATCAACGTATGTGGCGTAGGGGCCACAGGAATAAACCGGTCTTCATCCTCACCATGCAGCCAGACGGCAACAACGTGCAGCGCAGGAACCGACAGCAGGCGCAGTTCAACGCTTTTAGCGCGTAATACCGACGCTTTTTCCGCCATATTCAGCGCATCAACGATTGAAGCCGCCATTGGCCCACAGTTCAGGGCACTGAATTCCATTTTATCATCACGCCATATTAACTGCGCATCAGCAACAACATTACCGTTAATGAATACCAAATGATGCCACACCCCTTTTACTGCATAACTCATCTCATTACCCACCGCCAGGTTATCTAACGTGAGTGAATAACCAGGGTAAGCGCCTGACAAACTTAGTGAAGTGCCAGCAGTCTTACTCGCAGGCGCGATGATATTTAGCACCTGCGCCTGCAATGCCGCCTGTACGGCAGGAAGAATAACCTGAGCACCGTTGGCCGGGGTCTGGGGAAGCGTTATTTTCATTATGTACTCTCCTGATTTTTCTTTGTGAAATAAGTGTGGGTCCAGGTTCCCCCACCATGATAATTTGCCGGAAAGGTATTGAGTGCATACAGGCTAAAACCGTGAGTTGAATCTGCTGTCCACACATAATCACCGTGATAACCGTTAATCACCAGGAAGTGTGCGCCACCACCAAACCAGGCACAACGTAAGCCAATTGGACGTTCGGCATTAATTTCCTGTTTGATTTCTGAAAACTGAATTTTTCTTTGTACCATTCGAGCAAAGCTGCGCGTTTGCATCAGCGAGGTTTCAAGATAACCATAAATATTGCACGGCAACGGTCGCGCGCAGCAGTCACTGCTCAATTCTGCACTAGCGACTTCGCATTGGGTAAACGTCCCTGAACCATAATAATAATTGCCGACCGAGGTTGAGACTGCCGCCCAACACCAGTTACTTTGTAATTGCTGTTGAATGAGAAAAGTAAAACGCACCGACTCTTGCGTCATCGTTTGTGATTTAAGGGCAATATCAATATTTCCGCACTCTGAAATATGTCCGACAAGGCACTGTGGTATTTCAGCAATCACATCCGTTAGTTGTTTATTGTTTATCATCACCACCTCCCGGTGAATAAGGTACTGGCATAGCTGTTAGCCGAATTAACACGCCACTCTGCCTTTATCATTCACCCCGTAAGTGAAGTTATATGCCACACGCTATTCATTACGGAAGCTGAATAAATATAATAAGAGAGGCGTTCTTTCACATAACCCCATGAGTTACGAACCAAAAGAAAACTAACAATCCGAATAAAAACAAACAATTTTAATATTTATTAAGGCAGCACCATTTATTATTTAAACACTATGATGGAACGCATAACTATTCGGCTAACCCGGCGAGAAAATAAGGTGTTTAACGTATTAAATAGCGAGCATTACCGATTAGTGATAATTAACGAATTTATGTTCGCTTTTCTGGTGCTGATAATACAGCAGGAGGATTAGAGTGTTTCAGGATATTCTGGTACTGGGATGTTCGCGATCCTATGTGTCAGGCCATTATTTTTACCCCCGCCCAGGCTGCGAGCACAGTTCCTGATATTTGCTACTGTTGGTGATGGTCGGTCTATCCCCGCTCACGTGGGGAACACGTCATACCGGTCTTATTGAACATATTATTGAGTTCCAATAGCAATAGCGCCACGGGCAAAACACCACCCAAAAAAACATTAACCGCTGACTTTTATAACTTAAAAACAGCCTGGTCACTAAAACCCGATGTACCAAAAGCAGCCGCTTTACTAAGGTATACCAACCTCACAAGGCCACTACTTAAGGAGCTGGCTCTGTAGCTCAGCACCTTGCTATCAAAGCGTAGGCTTCGCCTCTGGTTCGTCTGCAGGATTACCGCTGTGATTACCCTCTTGCGTGCCCTGCCAGCCGTGACGCTGGACAATATCCAGATGCGCGCGGTCTTCGCTGATAATTTCCGTAAGCATATCGCTGGTGCGCCGCAGCGCGGCGGCACGGGCTTTGGTACTGTCTTCACCGTCCACCATCTCCTCCACCATCTGCTGGTTAAAGCGTCGGAACAGGTCTGCGCGCTCACGAGCCTCATAATTACCAAGGCCCAATTGCTCCAGCGCCCGCCGTCCGGCCACCAGCGCACCTTCAAAGGTTTCACGTTCAGGATGCTCAATGCCCATCTGGCGCAGTCGTATGTAATGATCAACATCCCGCGCGCGCGCGACGATTCGTAAATCAGGAAAATGGGTTTTGACCAGCTCGGTAAGCTGCATGTTGGTTTCAGGATCGTCGATGGCGTTAATCAGCACTTCTGCCTTCGCAGCACCTGCGGACTCCAGCAAATCGAGACGCGTGGCATCCCCATAAAATACCTTCATACCAAATTTACGCAGTGTTTCGATGTGGTCAGGATCGTGATCGAGTACCACCATTTTCACACCGCTGGAGAGCAGCAGACGACCAGCAATCTGCCCAAAACGTCCGAATCCGGCCACGATAACCCGGGGTTGCTCGGCATCAATCTCGTCAGCTTCACGCTCCTGAGCACTATCGTTTTTCTCCAGACGCGAGAGCAGCACCAACAACAGCGGCGTAGCAGCCATTGACAACGCAACAGCCAGTGTCAGTGATTTCGCCCAGCCGTCATCCAGCACCTGCGCCATGCTTGCTGCGCCAAAAATCACAAACGCAAATTCACTGCCCTGCCCTAACAGTACGGCAAATGTGCGCCACTGGCGGCGCGGAACTCTCAACGGACGGGCAATCAGCCACAGCATAACGGTCTTAATTACCAGGAAACCAAATAACAGGGTCAGCACTCTTAGCGGTGAGTCCACCAGCGTACCAAAATCCACTGACATCCCTACGCCGATGAAAAACAGCCCCAGCAACAGGCCCTTAAACGGTTCAATGTCGCTTTCCAGAGCGTGACGGTATTCGGAGCTTGCCAGCAGTACGCCAGCAAGAAACGCACCCATTGCCATTGATAACCCAGCCGCTTCCAGCAACAGCCCAAAGCCAAACACCAGAAACAGCGCCACGGCGCTGAATACCTCACGCAGGCCAGAGCGTGCGACAAACCGTAGCAGTGGACGAGTGACATAGCGCCCCAGCAACACAACCAACACGAGCGCCCCGACCACTTTCAGCGCCGAGAAGAAAAACGCCCCCGAGGTCGTTGCCGCACTGCTGCTCGCGAGCAAGGGGATCATTGCTACCAGCGGGATCGCCGCGATGTCCTGAAACAGCAGCACGGCAAAAGCGCTACGTCCCATGGGCGAAAGGGTGAGGTTACGTTCGTTCATAGCCTGCATCGCGATAGCCGTGGACGATAACGCCAGCGTCAGGCCAATCAGCAGCGCAACCGGTACGCTGAGCCCAAGCAGTGCGCAGAACCCGCCCAACGCCAGCCCACATGTCGCCATTTGCAATGCGCCTCCGCCAAACACTGAGGCACGTAGCGTCCACAGACGTCTGGGATCCAGTTCCAGACCAATTACAAACAGCATCAGCACCACGCCAATTTCGGCAAAATGCAGGATGGCTTGCGCATCCGTTACCAGTCGCAGGCCCCACGGCCCGATGATACACCCCGCAATCAGATAGCCCAGCACCGAGCCAAGACCCAGGCGCACCGCGACAGGGACAATTAGCGCTGCTGAGCCGAGGTAAATCAGCGCCTGTATCAGACTGTGGCTATCCATGTTGTACCTCCAGCAAGTTTGCAAGACGCTGTTGATACGCCTGTGCCTGAGTACTCAGCGTGTCGTCATCGCAAATAAAGGTACAGTGCATGGAGAAAGGCTCCAGCCAGCGCAAGCCACAGTAAAGTGCCGTCGCCTGTAAGGGCTGCCCCAGTACGGAAAACCCAGGGTTATCCCCAATATCAAAATGCTGCTCACCGCCGCCGGTGGTCACCGCCCACAGCACGCTTTTGCCGTGCAGCGCCGTAGCGCCTTCGCCATAGGCCCAGCCGTGGGCCAACACTTTGTCCATCCACAGCTTAAGCAACGGCGGTACGCTGTACCACTGCATGGGATGCTGCCAGACCACCACATCAGCACGGCTCAGTGCCGCCTGCTCGGCGGCGATATCGATATTAAAGTCAGGGTAGAGCTGATAGAGAGAGCGAATTTCGAGGTTGGGAAGCGTCCCTGCCAGCTCAATCATCCGCTTGTTAGCATGGGAATGCTGCGGATAGGGGTGTGCATAAATAATCAGAATCATGGATTCGCCTGTCTTTCACTGCATTGTTGTTATGCATCACAGTGTAGACAGTTAATCTACGGGCTTACAGCATGGAAGGAAGAAATGCAGCAGCCACGCCACTGCATGTTAGTTAAAAGTTAATTATCCAGCTCACTCATGGACTTAACCTGGTCCCGGTTAATCTGCTCTGTCTGACCGGTTTCAGCATTTTTGTATGATACCAGTCCGGTATCGTCATCCACCTGCGGCTTACCGTCAGTGACAATGGTTTTACCGTCATTAGTTCTTAGCGTCTGATTAGACGAGCAGCCGCTAACAAACAGCAACGCGAGTGCAGTCAGTGACGTGGTTACCAGTAGTTTCGTTCGCATTGTGCTCTCCCTTCATCATCGTCATGTCATAACCTTAGTTATTACACTATAGATGAAGCACATGGCTTTAAACCGATAGCGGCGAAAACCGGAACACTCTGATGCCAGTAAAAAAAACGGCTCCCTAAGTGGGAGCCGTTGATTTGTTCACATGCCAGGTTCGATTACTTCGCTATCTGGGCATGCATTTCCTGCACCGATGTCACCTTGTCAGTCGCGTCTGCCGCCAACGCCATCGTGGTGGCAAAGCCACCGTTCAGGGTGGTGTCGTAATGCACTTTATACTGCAATGCGCTGCGGCGAATAACACGTGAATCCTCAATCGCCTGGCGGCCAGCCGTGGTATTGATAATAT
>JALAGK010000260.1 GCA_022712475.1 Enterobacteriaceae bacterium | reverse complement strand
GGCCAGGCTCAACCAGGTCTGCACCACGGTGTCAGGGTTGAGCGACAGGCTGTCTATGCCTTCTTCCATCAGCCAGGCAGCGAAATCCTCGTGGTCTGATGGACCTTGTCCACAGATGCCAACATACTTGCCCTGTTTCTTCGCCGCTTTGATAGCCATCGACAGCAGCGTTTTCACCGCATCGTTACGCTCATCGAACACCTCAGACACTACACCCGAAACCCAGTCGAGCCCCAATGCCAACTGGGTCAAATCGTTAGAGCCGATAGAGAAACCATCAAAGTGCTCAAGGAATTGTTCTGCCAGCAAGGCATTGGATGGGATTTCACACATCATGACGACTTTCAATCCGTTTTCACCGCGTTTAAGTCCCTGGCGTGCCAGCTCATCCACCACGGCTTTGGCCTGATCAACAGTGCGCACAAACGGAATCATGATTTCTACGTTGGTCAGCCCCATGTCGTTACGCACCCGTTTGACAGCTTCACACTCAAGTGCAAAACAGTCGCGGAAGCTGTCCGACACATAGCGACCCGCACCGCGGAAACCGAGCATCGGGTTCTCTTCTTCTGGCTCGTAGCGCTCGCCGCCCACCAGATTAGCGTATTCGTTTGACTTAAAGTCAGACAGGCGCACAATAACGCGCTTAGGCCAAAATGCAGCCCCGAGGGTGGCAATGCCTTCAGTCAGACGGCCCACGTAAAACTCAACCGGTGAGTCGTAGCCCTTCATCATGGCGCGAATTTCTTTTTGCAGCTGCGGTTCCTGCTGGTCAAATTCCAGCAGCGCGCGCGGGTGCACGCCAATCATACGGTTGATAATGAACTCCAGACGCGCCAGCCCCACACCTTCATTGGGCAGGCAAGCGAAGTCAAACGCACGATCCGGGTTACCCACGTTCATCATTATCTTAAGCGGCAGGTCCGGCATGGTATCGACACTGGAGCTTTTTACACTAAAATCCAGCAGTTCGGCATACACGTAACCCGTGTCGCCTTCAGCGCAGGACACCGTGACCTTCTCACCATCTTTCAGGCGCTCAGTGGCATCACCGCAGCCAACGACAGCAGGGATACCCAGTTCGCGAGCAATAATCGCTGCATGACAGGTACGTCCACCACGGTTGGTGACAATTGCCGCGGCTTTTTTCATGATGGGTTCCCAGTCCGGGTCAGTCATGTCAGTAACCAGCACATCGCCCGGCTGAATTCTGTCCATTTCGCTAATATCATCAATGACCTTCACCGTGCCCGCGCCAATGCGATGGCCAATAGCGCGCCCCTCAGCCACAACTTTGCCCTGAGAATGAAGCGTATAGCGCTCCATTACCTGACCACGCGAACGCACAGTTTCCGGGCGTGCCTGTACAATAAACAGCTTGCCGGTATGACCGTCCTTTGCCCATTCAATATCCATTGGGCGGCCATAATGCTTCTCAATCTGAATCGCCTGTTTCGCCAGTTCCTGCACTTCATCTGGGGTGATACAAAAGCGATCCCTGTCGGCTTCAGCTACATCCTCAATGCGCACTTGCTTGCCGTGCTCCTGGGTGTCAGCGTAAACCATGCGGATTTTTTTCGAGCCCATCGTACGGCGTACGATGGCCGGGCGACCGGCTTCCAGCGTCGGCTTGTGGACATAAAATTCGTCCGGGTTGACCGCGCCCTGCACGACCATTTCACCCAATCCCCATGCACCTGTAATAAACACCACCTGGTCAAAACCAGATTCGGTATCAATCGAGAACAGTACCCCCGACGAGGCCAAATCCGAGCGCACCATACGCTGCACGCCGGCTGACAACGCCACGCCGCGGTGATCGTAACCCTGATGCACGCGATAGGAGATAGCACGGTCATTAAAGAGTGAGGCAAAAACGTGCTTCACCGCAGTCATGACCGCATCAATGCCCTGCACGTTAAGGAAGGTTTCCTGCTGACCCGCAAACGAGGCATCCGGCATATCTTCAGCAGTCGCAGACGAGCGCACGGCAAAGGAGGCTTGCGCATCATCAGCAGACAGCTGCTGGTAAGCCTCACGAATGGCATCTTCCAGTTCAGGCTGAAACGGTGTGTCGATAATCCACTGGCGAATCTGGGCTCCGGCTTTCGCCAGCGCGTTAACATCGTCAATGTCCGTTTCATCCAGCAAGGCATAAATACGTTCGTTAACACCGCGGCTGTCGAGAAACTGGTTAAACGCATCGGCAGTAGTAGCAAACCCGTTTGGCACCGAGACACCGACACCGGAAAGGTTCGTAATCATTTCACCAAGGGAGGCATTTTTGCCTCCGACCCTGTCTACATCATTCATGCCGAGTTGGTTATACCAAAGCACCAGCGGTGACGAGCCATTGTTGGACATCGAAACAATCCTTTTATGATATATGAATGGGCGCGAGAAACCTCTCACATCTATTTTAGCCTGCCATAATTATTGCCCCGGTAAAAACGGTGAATCGTTCAAGCAAATAAAAAACATGATTTTTTCAGAGAGATGCCATATCAATATAACTTATTGATAATGC
>JALAGK010000259.1 GCA_022712475.1 Enterobacteriaceae bacterium | reverse complement strand
ATATAAAACGCAGACCTATTTCAGTCGCTCAAAGGCGACTAAAACGGCAGAGGGGAGTAAGAGGCTGGGGTCAGATGGCTGGCGCATGCCATTACTGTGGGATAGCGCGCAATTAACGCCTCATCCTGTGTGAATAATGAGGCGTTCAATCCTGGGCGGGTATTACTGGCAAGCTCAATGGCTTCTTCAATATCGGTAAATGCCATGACCGGCGCAACCGGGCCAAAGGTTTCACGAGTAACCACCGGCATATCAGGCGTCACGCGGGTTAATACCGTGGCGGATAGCGACGCGCCCTGACGCTGGTTACCGATCACGCAGGTTGCCCCCAGCGCCAGCGAAATGGCAATGCGCTGTTCGATTTCAGCTGCACTTGCCGCATCAATCATGGTCCCAATTCTAACCTGCGGGTCCAGTGGATCGCCGCTGCGCCATTGGCGAGCCTCATTAACCAGGTGACGCACAAATTCATCATGACAGCGCCGGTCAACCAGAACCCATTTCACGGCACCAAAACCCTGCCCTGAATGAGAAAACGCACCGTGGGCCGCCAGACTGGCAGCCGCTTTCACATCAGTGTCGGCACAGACAATAAGTGCATTACTACTGCTGGTGTCCACGACCAGCCTCTGCGTGGGTACGCGAAAAACTATCTCACGTGCCGCCGCACGGCTGCCGCTAAACGAAACCAGATCCACGCCATGGTGTTGCGCTGCAATGTCGGCAAACAACGAGTCGGCACAGTTTACCAGTGTAAACATCTGCTCCGGCATACCGGCTTCCACCAGCAGCGCGTGCAGTGCTCTGGCGCACAGAGGGGTCTTAGAAGAGGGTTTTAAAACGATACGATTATTGGTAGCGATAGCCAGCGCGACTTTATCCAGCACATGGCTTAATGGGTGGTTGAAAGGCGTCATCGCGGCAATCACACCGTTTAACGCCCTGCTCAGGCTCAGCACCTGCGGACTGTCAGGCAAGCTGGCATCCCCATAAGAGCCCATCGCATCCGTGCTAAACAGTGCTGCATCAGCCGCGACGCCAAGATGTGTAGACACGCAGTCCAGTTCCCCGAGCGTATCCTGCAAACTCAGCCCGGACTCCGTACTCGCAAGCCTTGCCAGCGCCATTTTGCGCTGACATAACAATGACCTGGCACGAGAAAGCACCTCTCTGCGCGCCTCACGGGTGAGTCCAGCCCGGAAGCCCCAGGCTACACTCAACTTTTGCTGTACACGTTCTCGGCTGTCGATGGAAATCTCAGCGATAACATCGTCATTCCACGGGTTACGTACAATAATACTCTGCTGTGCAAGTTCTTCACCCGAAATGCCAGAATAGATAACTGACATAACCTCTCTCCTGCGTAAGGAAACTGTTCCCTGGTATGCCGGAATCACCTATCCCGGCTACGGACATTCTTTTCCGCAAATCCTGATGTGCTGTGAAAGTCGATTTAGCCAGGCTGGTAACGGTTTTCCGCGTCTTCACGCACCATACGCAGCAGTACAGTATCCAGCGGGGGAATATCCTGCTCAAAGCTACCTTCATGACGGGCTTCAACGTGCAGCCAACCCGACTTATTCGGATCAGTCGGCGTGGTGACCAGGCTACGGGTCGCGCGAATGGCCACGGCGACACCCGCGTTATCAAACACCTGCGACGGCACGCTGGTGTACTGGCTTGAGATAATGGCCACCGGCACAACGCCACGCCAGCGATACATAAACTCGGCAATCTCAAGACCGTGGGCCTTTTCCGAATGCAGTAATACCGCATCAGCCCCCGCTTTTTGTAGGGCATAGCAACGATCGAGCGTTTCCTGCATGCCTCTGCCGCTCGCCAGTGCCCCACAGCGAGCAACCAGGAAAATATCGTTGCCTGCTGCGGCCTTAGCCGCGCACATCTGCTCACAACTTTCATTCACCGCTGCCATACTCCAGGGGTCGCCTGGCTCAACACCATCTTCAATACACACGCCAGCAATACCCAGACGGCGCAGATGTTCAACTGTGTTTTTCAGCTCCCCAAACCCTTTACCAATATCCAGCAGGCAAGGAATGTTCATGCTTCTGCTCAGACTGCCCACTTGCTCGATAAGATCGAGCCAGTCTGAAACGTTCATACCGCTGTGAACCTGTTCAGCTACCGAAACCCAGACGCCCTTGAAGCCATCCAACTCGGCCATGTGTGCTGATTGCTCATCGTGCACACCCGGCAGAAACTCCATTTTCAGGCTTTTAAAGATGGCCTTTAATTTTGCGACTTTATTCATAGTGACCTGCCTGCATTAGGTAGTGACATTATTATTGGGACTCACGGTACGAGCGCATCCACAATGACGTGTTAGTGCTTGACCCTTGTTTTCTTGCCGGGAAGCGTGGGCCAGAGCACCACATTCACACCGGCTTTTTTCATAGCCGAGACTTTTGAAACCCAGATACCCGCGATAATCACCAGCACGCCCGCAAGCCTGGACCACAGGGTGTTACCTGGATGAAGGATCTGATCGATAACAACACCGGAGATCATCTGGCCGCTAATGATAAGCATCGCCGCCTGCGTCGAACCGGTACGCGGCAGAATGTAGCTGTTGATAGCCACAAACAGCGCGCCGATAGCACCGCCAACATAGGCAAACCAGGGTGCATTAAACTGAAATGCAGAGAATCCCCCGCTCATGGCCAGGATAACCAGCGTTAAAAAAAGAAAACCGATAATGTGGTTCCACAGGGAGGCATAAAAGGCGTTACGTTCCATACTAAGACGCCCGTTAACCGAGCGGCTCAGGCTGATGCATATACCGTTAATCAGTGCGATGGCGATATAAATAAGCATGAGATTATCTGTAAATAATGAGAATGGCGCTGCCGCACAGGATGAGGGCAACGGAGAGCAAATCGAGCGTGCTAAAGCGGCACTTAATAACACCAAACCAGCCACGCAAATCGGAGACCAGCCCAAACAGGATTTGACCGGTAAGCATCAACCCCAGTGTACCCGCCAGTGCCAGCGGACTGTTGACCGCAATCGCCGCCAGCAGCACGGTAAGTGCGCCAGGGATCCCGCCAAGATAACTCCACAGGGGCGGTTTGTTGTCAGGCACAGACGTCGCCGCAGCTTGTGCCGGGCGTAGCTTTACCATTAGTAGCATCCAGGCAACAATCGCACCTGACCCATGGGCAAACCAGGAGGCAATCAGCGGAGAGTTCCAGGTGGCAAGATAACTGTTGGTCGTGATCATTGCTGTCAACAACACACCCGCTCCCACCGCCATCAGCAAAATACTGCTCTGGGTACGCATAAACTCTGGCTCCTTTACATTAGGGTTTCTATTCTAAAAAAAAAGCAAATGGGGTATAACCAGGGT
>JALAGK010000258.1 GCA_022712475.1 Enterobacteriaceae bacterium | reverse complement strand
TGTGGCCTTCATGCATCACCATGATGCGATCGCTCATTCCCAGTACTTCCGGCATTTCGCTAGAGACCAGAATGATGCTCAGTCCTTCGGCCTTAAACTGGTTAATAAGCTGATAAATTTCTTTTTTTGCGCCAACGTCTACGCCACGCGTGGGTTCATCAAGGATAAGCACCTTCGGGCGCGTCATCAGCCCACGAGCAATAGCCACCTTCTGCTGATTCCCGCCGGACAGCAGACCGATAGTCTGCTCCATTGACGGCGTTTTGACGTTGAACAGGCGGATAAAATCCGCCACGGCCTGCGCTTCATCTTTATGCCTGAGGCTACCGCCCGCACGGCTGAAATAGAGCAGGGCGGTAAGCGACATATTTTCTTTCACCGACATGCCGAGCACCAGGCCATCACGTTTGCGGTCTTCAGAAATATAAACAATGCCGTTTGCCAGCCCATCCTGCGGCGTACGGGTCACAACTTCACGCCCGTCCAGCGCCACATAGCCGCCGCTGCGCGGCAGTGCGCCGTAGAGCACTTTCATAAGCTCCGTGCGCCCGGCGCCCATCAGGCCGGAAATACCGAGAATTTCGCCGCTACGCAGCGTAAAGCTCACGCCATGTACGCCTGGACCAGACAGGTTATCCACCCGCAGGCGCACCTCACCTGGTGCTTTGTCCAGATGCGGATATTGATCTTCAAGCTTGCGCCCAACCATCATCTCAATCAGAGAATCTTCGCTAAGAGAGCTAACTTCACGCTCAGCAATAAACTGGCCATCACGAAAAACCGTTACGTCATCGCAAATCTCGAAGATTTCTTTCATTCGGTGTGAGATATAAACAATGCCGCAGCCCTGCGCTTTCAACTCGCGAATGGTACGAAACAGCGATTCGGTTTCAGTATCGGTCAGCGCATCTGTCGGCTCATCCATAATGATGACCTTCGACTCAAAGCTCAGCACCTTGGCGATTTCCACCATCTGCTGGTCGCCGATAGAAAGCTCACCCACCAATCGATGACTGGTAAAACGCAGGTTGAGCTTTTTCAGCAACCTGTCGGCTTCGGCATACATCTTTTTCCAGTCGATACGCCCAAAACGTCCTACGAATTCACGCCCGAGGAAAATATTCTCAGCAATAGTCAGTTCGGGAATCAGGTTCAGTTCCTGGTGGATAATGCCAATACCGGCTTCCTGGGAGGATTTAGGCCCATTAAACGCGGTTTCCTTACCCAGCCACAGCAATGAACCGGCGTCTTTGGTATAGATGCCGGTGAGCACTTTCATCATGGTGGATTTGCCCGCGCCGTTTTCGCCTACCAGCGCCATGACGCGGCCAGCGTAGACGTTCAGCGCGGCCCCCGAGAGCGCCTTCACGCCGGGGAAGGATTTATCAATCCCTTTAAGCTCTAAGAGTGCTTGCATACCGACCTCAGAACGTTACGCCAGCACAAAGGATGATGTTCGCATACGGGGAACACTCCCCGCTGCGAATCACCGCACGGCTGTTAGCCGTGTCTTGTTTAAACTGCTCGTGCGTCACGTAGCGCAGAGCTATGGTGTTACCCTGGTGTTGTTGCAGCTGCCTGATTAGCTCAAGCAACGTTTCGTGGAGCGCCGGATTGTACTGCTTAATCTCTGCGGCCAGCACTGCTTCCTCAACCTGCATTTCCGCCGTCACAGTCTCGAGCACCTGTATAAAAGAGGGGATCCCCTTCGTCAGCGCTAAATCAATACGCTGCGGCCCATGTGGGATGGGCAGACCGGCATCTGCGATAGTCAGCATATCCGTATGACCCAGGCGGGAAATCACTGAAGAAATATCAGCGTTAAGTACAGTGCCTTTTTTCATTTTTCTACTCCATTAGCGAAACGTTTCGCTGATTAGAAGTGTAATAACGGCGACGTTCAGAAAACAACCGCAACCTGACAGAAGTGTGATCGTTATCGAAACGTTTCGCGTGTGTTTAAAAGCCTGATCGATTCAGCAATCAGATATAAAAAAGCCTCTCATGATGAGAGGCTTGAGACTGATGACAAACTCCATCTTGTCGCAAACAGGATGGATGACATTCAATAAATAATAAGGAAAATCAATGCGTTGATTTTAGCCTGCCCAAAAAGAAGGAAAAACCACGTTTTTCCCTTCTTTGTCAGCCACATAAGCCTCTCGTAATAAGAGGCCCTTTAACCCTTAAATTTCTACCTGGGTTCCCAGTTCGATAACCCGGTTTGGTGGTATTTCAAACTGGTCTGGCGCGCGCAGCGCGTTGCGCTGTAGTAGCAGGAACAACTTCCCGCGCAAGCGCAGATACCACGGCCTGTCGCCAATAATCAACGACTCGTGCGACATAAAGAATGAGGTTTCCATCATCCGCCCACTCAGTCCTTCCAGGCCACAGCGGTGGAACACCTCTTCCACATTAGGCGTTTCGCGCCAGCCATAGCTCGCCACTACGCGCCAGAAGGTTGGCGACAACTGTTCTATAGAAACACGCTTCACGTTGTGTACGTAAGGCGCATCTTCGGTACGAAGCGTCAGTAAAATCACGCGCTCATGCAACACCTTGTTGTGCTTGAGGTTATGCAGCAGCGCAAACGGAATCACATTTAGCGCACGCGACATAAACACCGCCGTTCCCGGCACGCGCACCGGCGGCGATTTTTCCAGTGAGGCAATCAGTGCCTCAAGCGAATTGCCGTGCTCGTGCATGCGCCTGAGCAGGCGAAACCGCTCACTCTTCCAGGTAGTCATAATAATGAACATCACCAGTCCCAGGCACAGCGGCAACCAGCCACCGGAGAAAATTTTCTGTACGTTGGCGGTGAAAAGCGGCACGTCCACGCACAAAAACACAATACCAATAAGTACCACCAGCAGCTTATTCCAGTGCCAGTTTTTGATTGCCACCGTGCAGGAGAGAATGGAGGTCAGCACCATCGTTCCTGTAACAGCAATACCGTAAGCCGCTGCCAGGTTACTGGAATGCTCAAAGCTGACAATGACCAGTACCACGGCGAAATAAAGCACCCAGTTGATGACCGGAATATAAATCTGACCGGATTCCATCTCTGAGGTGTGGATGATGCGCATCGGTGACAAATAGCCCAGACGTACGGCCTGGCGAGTCAGTGAGAACACGCCAGAAATCACCGCCTGAGAGGCAATGACCGTGGCAAGCGTTGCCAGAATCAACAACGGGATCAGCGCCCAGTCAGGCGCCAACAGGAAAAACGGGTTTTTGATCGCCTCCGGTGATTTCAGCAACAGCGCCCCCTGGCCGAAATAGTTGAGCACCAGCGAAGGCAGCACCACTGTAAACCAGGCAATACGGATAGGCAGTTTGCCAAAGTGGCCCATGTCGGCATACAGCGCCTCCACGCCGGTGATAGCCAGCACCACCGCGCCCAGCGCCACAAACGACACCGCTTTATATTCAATAAAAAAGTGCACCGCCCAGGCTGGGTTTAGTGCCAGCAGCACTTCCGGGTTGCCAATAATGCTACGCAGACCCAGCAGCGCCAGTACCAGAAACCACGCCAGCATGATTGGCGCAAACAGCTTACCCACAAGGCCGGTGCCATGTTTCTGGATAACAAACAACAGCGTCAATACCGCAATAGAGAGCGGTACGATATACGCATCCAACGACGGGGCGGCAATTTCCAGCCCCTCAATGGCCGACATCACCGATATGGCGGGGGTTATCACCACTTCACCATAAAAAAAGCTGCCGCCAATGAGTCCCAAAATAACCAACACCGACGTCATGCGCGCCGAGGTATTGCGCCCGGCAAGCGACATCAGCGTCAAAATCCCACCTTCACCAGCGTTGTCTGCCCGCATCACAAAGGTCAGGTATTTGATAGACACCACCACAACCAACAGCCAGAAAATCAGTGAGAGGAAGCCAAAAATCGCGTCACGTTCCACGCCAAAACCAAACTGCCCTGACAGACATTCGCGCAGGGTATAGAGAGGACTGGTCCCAATATCGCCATAAACCACCCCAATCGCCGCAAGTGTAATAGCGGGTAGAGGCTCTTTTTTATCAGTGTTCATAGACTAATCTTTATTCAGATACTGATGATTTAGCGTCCCGACAGGCCCGCAAAAGGCGCACAGTATGCACGATTAAGAAGAAAATCGAACCCCAGAGTCTGGTTAAAGTGACCAGAGAAACATCAGGTTACTCTTTGATTCAGTCCGTTATCTATTCATAGATGGAAAAGATTATAATTGCCCTCTTTTGCCGATTACCGGGTAAGGATGCAGACACAATTATGGCGCACTCACATTTATTAGCAGAAAGAATTGCTCGGCTCAGTCAGGCGCTGGAAACTGGTCTGTTTGAGCGCAGCCATGCGGTGCGTCTGTGCCTGCTGGCGGCGTTAAGCGGTGAGAGCGTATTTTTGCTGGGGCCGCCCGGTATTGCCAAGAGTCTGATTGCCCGACGCCTGAAGTACGCATTCTGTAACGCGCGAGCCTTTGAGTACCTGATGACGCGCTTTTCTACGCCCGAAGAAGTGTTCGGCCCGCTATCCATTCAGGCGCTGAAAGACGAAGGCCGCTACGAGCGACTGACCGCAGGCTATCTGCCAGAAGCAGAAATCGTGTTTCTTGATGAAATCTGGAAGGCAGGCCCGGCCATCCTGAATACACTGCTGACCGCGATTAACGAGCGACGATTTCGTAACGGCGCACAGGAAGAAAAAATCCCCATGCGCCTGCTGGTCGCAGCCTCCAACGAACTGCCGGAAGACGACAGCAGTCTTGAAGCGCTCTATGACCGCATGTTGATCCGCCTGTTGCTTGACCGCGTACAGGAAAAAAGTAACTTCCAGGCCATGCTTACCAGCCAGCATTCAGAAAATGAGAACCCGGTGCCACCCGCACTGCAAGTCACGGATGATGAATATCACCGCTGGCAGGAGGATATCGGCAAAGTCGCGCTGCCGGGGGACGTTTTTGAACTGATCTTCCAGTTACGCCAACAACTCGAGGCCCTGGCACAAGCCCCATACGTTTCAGACCGCCGCTGGAAAAAGGCACTGCGCCTGCTCCAGGCCAGCGCCTTTTTTAGCGGGCGCAGCGAGGTGGCGGCCATTGACCTGATTCTGCTCAAAGACTGTCTGTGGCACGACATTAACGCCATGAACCTGATGAGCCAGCAGGTTGAGTTATTGATGACCGACCACGCCTGGCAACAGCAGGAGATGCTGACCCGTCTTGGCGCTATCCACCAGCGTCGCCTCCAGCTTCAACAACAGCACACCGACAGTAGTGCGCTTAAAGTCGAGCGCCTCGGTGGAATGTTCAGCCGCAAGCCGCACTACACGCTGCCGCAGTCACTACAGGGTGATAACATTACCCTGTTGCTGTCGCAGCCGTTGCGCCTGCACGATATGGAGGTGATTCACGTTGAGATCGTGCGTAGCACATTAGATCAGTGGCTGCAAAAGGGCGGCGAGATCCGCGGTAAACTCAATGGAATCGGTTTTGCCCAGCCGCTGACGCTGGAAGTGGACGCCGAGCAGCACATTGTGATTCGTGATGTCAGCCTCAAAGGCACACCGCTGGCGCTTCCAGGCACGCAGCAGAACGGCATTCCGGAAGAAATTATTATGCAACTTGATGAGCTTGAAGCGCGCTACCACCACCACCACCAGCGCTTTAGCGACCAGCAAAAATGCCTGTTTATTCCGGCCGACTGGCTCGGGCGCATTGAGGCCAGCTTACAGGCAGTGGCGACACAGATTAAACAGGCGCGCCAGTGCTGAGTCTCGCGGCCCTTGATGCCATCCTCGGCATCAGTGAAGGACAGTTAATAGAAGAAATTATTATTGCACTTCTGGCTGCCCCACAGTTGGCAATATTCTTTGAAAAATTCCCACGCCTGAAGAATGCCCTCACGCGGGACGTACCGCGCTGGCGGGATGTGCTGAAAACCCGCCTCCAGCAAACCACTGCGCCGCCGTATCTGGTTAAAGAAGTGCAGGAATACCAGACGTGC
>JALAGK010000257.1 GCA_022712475.1 Enterobacteriaceae bacterium | reverse complement strand
TATTTTCGCGTTCTGGTTTACCAGTGCTTCAGCTGCGGCGAAATCCTCCGGCGCGCTAATGCTGTTTATCGCATCGGTTAACAGCAGCGCGGCGGCATCGGACTGGTACTTAAGATGGCGCTGGACGATTTTATTTTTCAGCTCGGTATACAGTGCGGCACCCAGCACACGCTTTTTTTGTTCGATCTCCCGGCGTAAAGCCGTGGTATCGTCGCAGGTTTTGGAGTCTTCAAGGCGCTGGCGTATATCAGCGGCCAGTTTTTCCACGTCTTCGCCTGGTGCTGGTGCTGGTGCTGGTGCTGGTGCTGGTGTTTCTCCCAGCTGCGCAGCGGTGACGCGTTCCGGCTGCGGGGTAATGTCGATTTCCCGGCGGGGCGTCGCGTCGATTTCATCGGCAGAGTAAACGCCTAAAATTGCATCTGACGCATACAGGCGCGCCCAGTTTTTCACTTGCAGGTATCCGAACTGCTGTTTCGGGTTTGTTTTCCACAATGGTGAATTTTTTACGGCAACGCTGGAAATACCTAACCACTCGCCCCAGGTGATGTCACTTTCCCCGGCAATGACAGCGCCCACACGGCATTCCAATTTTTCCCCTTCGCCCTGGTATTCATAATGAAAGCGTCCGGTTATTGCGCCGGAGTTTTTTACCACTGCGCTAACAAGTTGCGCCTCGTAACCCAGGCGGCCGCTTACAATATGGGTTTTCTGTGCAACGGCGAACGGGTCAAGTCCCCATCTTGCAGCCTGCATCACTACAGCCATGCAGGAATCAGGCTTGCCTTTAAAGTGCGCTGGCACCATTTCGCCACTGTTAGCCATAATGTTGGCTATCTGCATCATCTGGCTGAACATTTCGGCGTTCGTCAGAATAGTGATGTTATCGACCTTATTACTTGTGGCTGGTACGTTGATAATTTCGCTCATCGTGATATCCCTTATGCGTTCGCGCGCAGCGCTTCGAGGCGGCGCATTTCAAAATCGGTTAAATCTGCGGTGAATTCCTCGGTTACTGGTCCCGGCCAGACGCCAGTTGCTCGGGCCTGCTGAATGGCTCTTATCGTTGCGCGGTATTGCAGGCGCCCCAACTCGAGTAGATCGGGGGAGGCTTCGACTACGGCAACCCAGTGGTAGCCCTCGTCTTTGTTGACGAATACCCAAAAAAACTGGTCAAAGTCTGCGACGTCGCAGTACATGGCCGCGCTAACGTGATAATCACGCCTCATGATTTCGCGGCGCAGTTCGGCGCGCAGGGCGTCCTGTTTGATGTAGCCGAGGCTGACTGTTTTCAGGTCCAGACCAATGCGAGCAGTTCCGGTGTCGATCTCCACGTCAGGGCGCACGCGGATTTCCTCGCCGGTTTCCTCATCGATGCCAAAATAACTAACCTCAACGGCGCGGGCTGGGTGGTTGATGAGCGGACCCGCTGCCGGGTCATTATGCAGCGCGCGCTGAATGGCAGACGCCAGACGCATTTGTTTTTGGGTTACGGGCTGGCGGCCGTCGGCGTTTTCTTTCCATGCTGTGTACAATTCATCAGCAAATACCGCATCAGGACGGACAGTTTTGATACGCGCTGCCAATTCGTCTTTAGTACCACTAACAGGTAATGGCTCAGGTAATTGGCGTTCACGTTCTGCAAATTCCGGGTCAATGGTCGCCAGCTGGTCCAGTAGCTCTTCGCGTGCACCGCTCACTTTTAACGGTTTTGGTAGTGTGGCGTTGTACTCTCTAATGCACGCGGTCATTGCCGTGGCGGTAAATTTCTGTCCATCCGGGATGGTCTGAAACTCAGCCGGGAGCAGGGTATAAACGTTTCCTATTTCGCTTGCTGCTGCGCTGGTGGAGTAAGGGGCTGGCAGGGTGGAGTTGTACTCCTGCAAAACCTCGCGGATTTTTTCCACTGTCGTAATTGCAGGCAGCCCGGCGTTGTATTTTTCGATAAATGCGCGCATCGACTCAGCTGTTGTAAATGCGCCCTCCGGTATCAGCGGTTCAACATTAAAATCCTGTTCCAGTTTTTCCGGCTCCAGCGCCAGCGTGTGGACCAGGCTGCCGAACGTGAGCACGTCGGTTGATTCGCGCAGGATAGTCCCGGCGATGTGGCGACCATGGAAATACATCAGGCTTATGCGCGCATCTTTAATTTGCGAGCTGCTCAGGCCATTGGCTGCGTGATAAACAGCGTTTGGCACGTTCTCATAGCGGCCCGGCTCGAAAACGGCAGGATGCTGCGTTGTTGGCTCTTGCTGCTTAACTGTCGGCGTTACCTCAACTGCTGGCGCAGAAGTATTAAAAGCCCCTGAATCCTGTCCCGCGCTATCAGCAACGTTTTCAACAGAAAACGTACCGTCATCGTGGTGTTTGAACGCGACGCCTGCGGCGGCTGCCAGCTTGTCAACTTCATTAAAAATTTCTCCGACCGGTAATCTTTTTGGCTCCTGCGGTGCTGGCGTTTCCAGCCCTTCAACAGAAAACATCCCGCCGCCGAGGTTATTGATCTCCACCGGGCCACTGGCCGTGGTAGTCGTTTTGAGCTGGCCTGCCAGGGGCAGCAGCACCGTACCGCGGGAAAATTCTTGCGTAAGGGTTTGCGTCGCATAAGCCAGCAGTTCCGGCGGTCGCTCGTGAATATTCTCCGGTGCCAGACGGATGAGGTTAAAAATAGCGGCACGGTTAACATCGAGAATACCGGGCATGTTGCGTAGGGTGGCGCTCCACGTCTTCCACGGTTCTTCTTTCTTTTTAACAACAGCTTTGGCGCGCTCAAAAACACCGCGCGGAACTTCGTGAATGTTGTAGTCGTCGAATGGCAGCAAGGCGCAGGCTATTTCAATGTCCAGCGCTTCACGGGTGTGGTGCGTGGCTTCGCCGCGGTCTGTCACTATGCCGGTGGATGCAACAGCGCCGGAATCTGTGCGCTGTGTTGGCTGAAAATTACGGTCGCCAGCAATCCATGCCTGAATCATTCGCCCGCGGTCAATATGTTCGGTTTTGATATACAGGCGCAGAAACTGCAACAGGTCGTTGAGTTGAGGGACGGTTAGGGAGTTTTCAAAAAATGCCTGCCTAACCGCGCCAACGGCCTTATGCAGGTTGTAGTCATTGAGGTTTTTTAGCTCCGGCACATTCTCAGCCGCCAGCAGCAGGTTTTGAACAGATGGATTGTCAGTGTCCATTTCCATGCGGGAGATTTCGCGGAGCTTTTCGTCATCAACATGGTATTTGTACTCACCCAGCAGCAGGGCGGCCAGCAGGCGGCGGCGGAAAGGCAGGGAGTGGACAGCAGTCATCCCCAGGCTGTTTTTCTCTGCGCATGATTCTGTTGCGCTGGCTGGCTCCGGAAATTCATTCTCTGCTGGTGCTGGTGCTGGTGCTGGTGCTGGTGCTGGTGCTGGTGCTGGTGCTGGTGCACTACCGGCGATTTTCTGCCATGTCAGACCATCGTCGGCCAGTTCGTAGCGGTCGCACCACGTATCATCGAAGGCGCGTTCTGCGGGCAGGTCGTCAAAAACCGGGTAGTTAGTGCGTGCCGGTTTAAAATACTCAGCCGGGTCCAGTTCGGCGTCCTCGATGTAGTTTTCAAGGTCGCGCTTTGCGCGCGCGTCGTTTTTCGCCTCGAACCAGATAAAGAGCGATTTCTTGCCGGATTGCTTCTTAGCTTTAATGAGATACGCGTAAACCGGCGCGACGGACATATTCATGGTTTTGTATTCTCCATCTCCGTGATGTAGACTGCCTGCGAACAGTGACCTAGTGTTCATTGTTTATGCCTGTTACCGGGTGGTGCCGGTGACGCATCGCAGGATGTAAAACTGACTAAAGGCCCGCGTAAGCGGGCATTTTTTAATGTGCAACAAAAGAGTTTTGGTTTTCGTTAGTGCTTAATGTATTAACGCAAGTGGTTTGTGTTGAGTTATCAACATAATTACAGCGGCGAAATAAAGCTGTTAAACAGTTGCTACTTTCATCGAAATCACCAACTGACGCACCGTTTGGTAATACGCCTGTAAAGGTATAAAATTCCTCAAAGGTATTACGCACCATATATCCGATAAGTTCATCATTGGCGGTAATCTCTAACACATCGCCATGAATCTGCTTGTGTTTAATGAAGATGTTTGTAATTTCCATGTTTATTACCAAGTTTTAATTGAACGTTTCCCGCCGCCGTAATTAAGGCGAGTGGGGTAGTGGTTTGCTTCTTGTTAACCGCCGCTACACGAATAGCGGCTCTATCCCTATGGCATAGAGGTTTCACCCGGCGACGCGTTTAATTTTTACGGCATGACGCTGCGCGACTATTTCGCGGCGCAGGCTCTACAAGGTGAATTAGCAAGCGGCGATGCCAGTCACGACAGTAAATGTTTGGCGAAGCGGGCGTATTCGATTGCCGACGCAATGCTAGAGGCCCGCAGCAATGGCGAATAACAAAGAGCGTCCGATTATTTTTAACGGCGATATGGTCCGCGCCATCCTCGACGGACGCAAGACGCAGACGCGGCGAATTATGAAAAACCAGCCTGCTGGTGATAGCCCCGAAACACCAGCCTTAATCAGAAATGTGGGCGATGGCTATCAGTGGCATGGGCATTACGGAGAAAGCAGCATTTTCAATTGCCCGTTCGGGCGGCCATGTGAACGCTTGTGGGTGCGTGAGTCATACAGGATGCCGGAAAGTCTCGACCGCTATTCACCCCGGCAGGTTGGCGTGCTGGCGCTTGAATCCGGCTATAGAAAGCCCTGGGCACCGATTCAGTTAGAAGCGGATGGCGTCCGCACTGGCAAATGGATTGGTTTCGACACACCTCCGATTGTTACCGAACCCGGCAAATTGCGCCCATCAATTCATATGCCGCGTTGGGCCAGCAGGATAACGCTGGAGATAACCGGCGTCAGGGTTGAGCGGCTGAATGATATCAGTGAAGCCGACGCGCGCGCAGAGGGCGTCATTGACGGCGGCTGTCTCACATGTGGTGAGCCTGAGCCGTGCGGATGTGCCAATCCTCAGCCAGATGCAACAGACGCGTTTGCAGGCCTATGGGAGTCAGTTTACGGGGACGAGAGTTGGCAGGCTAATCCGTGGGTATGGGTGATTGAGTTTAAGCGCGTGGAGGGCAATAACGATGGCGAATAACAAAATGGTAAATATCAGAATTTACGGTAGCTCCGAGCGTTGGCACGGAAGCTATACAGATAGCGGCGATAATGCCGGATATGTGTTAAAGGACTGCCCCTGGTGTCGTACCGCTGACAATCTGCGCATATGCAATACGCATACCCCTTATTTTTGGATTGAGTGTGATTGTGGTGCGGACAAATACGCCGAGGGCGTTGATTGGGCAGAAACAGCAGTTACCCGAGAAGACGCATATCGCGGCTTTTGTGCCGCGCTGGAAAACGCAGTTACAGAATGGAATGACCGCGATGGCGAATAACACAACAACCAGCTGTGGCTACCAAGGCTACGAATTTGGCGCTAACTACCCCGACAGCATTTGCTGTGATGGTTATCTATGGGATGCAGACAGCGGCTATGGCGAGTACCTCGATAACGGCGGCGAAATCCCTTGCCCAATGTGCAATCGCTCCGCATGGCTTGCGTACTATCGCAACGAAATCATTGAATGCGGCTTTGAAGAGAGCGAGCGCCTTCGGGGTCCGCGCATCGTTAAATATGGCGGTTATCCAGATGTTATCTGGGCTGACCCTGTGGCGATGAAAACAATACGCCGCTGGCTAAAGCGCGGCTGGTATCGCGGACGCAAATTTGATGTGAAGGAGTTACGTCATGACTAACACAACAACCAGCGCACTGCGCGCAGAGCACGCGAGATGGTCGCAAGAGACTTTCGGCAATGTCGGCCCGATTGGACCGCTCAAACATCTGTCTAAAGAAGCGCTGGAAGCCGCGCAGAACCCCGCCGACCTTAGCGAGTGGGCTGATATCATAATGTTGACGTGGGACGCGCAGCGCCGCGCTGGCATCACTGACGAGCAGTTAATGCAGGCAGTCGCTGAAAAGTTGGCTATCAACAAAGCTCGGAAATGGCCTAAGCCGTGCGACGGTGAACCGCGTGAGCATGTTCGCGGGGAATCAAACAACGCGCAGCCAGCCGAGCCAGTGGCATTCGTTGACCCGCAGGCGCTGCGGAATTTTAAAAACAAAAAATCACATCGTGAATGGATGTGGGCTGGCACCACGCCGGGAGAGGGGTTGATACCAGTTTTCTGCGCGCCGCCCGCCGCTTCGCCAGATATCGCAAAACTGGTTGAGGGTATGTTTGTATCAGTAGACGTGAGCACATGCGATGCAGACGCCGGGAACAGATATTTCGGCACTGTGTCCGCAGTGCAGGAGCATAACATCGCGAAAAACGGAGTGATGTTACTCGTTGAGGATGCGCAGCCAAATTTTGTTGCCGACGCTGCGCCGGTAGTGCCTGATGCGGTCCATGTTGCCCGTGCCGCGCTTGATTATATCGACGCATTGCCAGCCGATGTTGTTGCATCGCTGCCAGCAATGCCGGGATTTGATCGCGACTGGGCTGAAGCTGTGCTGTCCGGCAGGCAAGCCGCGCAGGATAACTGGATACCGTGCAGTGAGCGTATGCCGGATAAGTCATCAGGGCACCGCGTATGTGTCTATACGCCAGAGCAGCACGACGCCATGACATATCGATTTGTGCCTGCATCTTTGTTTGCAGCAGTTTGCACGACCGCTACGCACTGGTTTTACATCGAGCCGCCAGCGCAGGAGGACGGACAGCGATGAAAACCCGCTACACACCCGGTGCCATTATTTTCTTGCTCGCGTTTTTTGTGGGTGGTGCGTTCGCTGCCCTGGCGTTGTTCGAAGAAATTTTGTTGTGAGTTGAGGACAAAAGTATGGCTGGAGACTGGATAAAAATGCGGGTTGGTCTGCATACGCATCCGAAGGTTGTCCGCATGGCGTCCGCATCGAAAGCGGACAGATTGCGCATAGTTGGCGCACTTCATGCGGCTTGGTGTCTTTTTGATGCTCATTCCGTCGATGGCGTACTGGATGGTTACACGGCGGAAATCGTGGACGAGTTAATAGGTTTCCCAGGATTTGCCGCCGCGATGATAAGCGTGGGATGGCTGGAGGAAAACGGAGAAAGCCTAGTAATGCCGGGCTTCTCAGAGCATAACGGACAGTCTGCAAAGCGCCGCGCACAGGACGCAGACAGGAAAAAAAACGTCCGCAAAGCGTCCGCATCACAAGCGGACAAAATGCGGACCAGAGAAGAGAAGAGAAGAGAAGATATAAAAGATCTAAACCCCACACAGGGCGAGCCTGTGGATAACTTTTCGGAGGTCGAAAATTCGCCGCCTAGCGAACCCAGCCCGGACCCTGACCCCGGCGCAAATAATTTCGTCCAGGACAACCACCCACCACCGGCAGGCGGGATCGGTGCGCTGGGAAAATTCGTGATGCACAAGCGCTGGCAGCCGCTGGCCGATTTCGTGCAGCGAGCGGCGTAGAGGGGATGTTTCCTGGACAGCCCACCCACGCCGCAGGAGCTGGCCGAGTTTACAGCGTACTGGGGCGCTGAGGGCCGGGCATACCACCAGACCCAATGGGAACAAAAACTGGCACGCAACGTCCAGCAGGGCCGGGAGGCGAAAAAAAACCGCAGATCAGGACCGCGGGATATCAACCAGATTTCAAAACCCGATAACACCGTACCGGACTGAATCCGGGGATGAGGGAGGGGAACCCTTGAAAAAAGCGAAAATATCTCCGGCGCTCCGTGTGCGGGAGTACATTGCCGAGCACCCCGGTGCAACACGCATCCAGATTTGCGCCGCGCTGAATATTACCGGCGAAAGTGCGAGTTCTGCGCTCTCCGGCTTGTCCAGATACAAAATCATTTACAGGGAACTGGTTAACCAGAAAGCCCGGTATTTTTGTACGGGCTCAACCTGGAAGCCACGTTTTGGCACCAGCTATGGTACATGGT
>JALAGK010000030.1 GCA_022712475.1 Enterobacteriaceae bacterium | reverse complement strand
TCACCCGCGGCTGTATTGCCGTACTGCCGATGCTTATCGGCATTATTCCCTTTGCGCTGTTACTGGGTGCTCAGGCAGCGGCCAAAGGAATGACCGCCATTGAATTGCCGCTCATGACCGGGCTTAACTTTGCTGGCGGCTCCGAATTTGCCGCTATTGCGCTGTGGACCTCGCCGCCACACCTCCTTGCTATCATGATGGTCACATTTTTGGTCAACAGCCGCCATTTATTGATGGGCGCAGCGATGGCACCGCACCTGGGACACCTGCCGCTTCGTAAAGCGGTGCCTGCACTGCTGGTAATGTGTGACGAAAGCTGGGCTCTGGGCATGGCTGACGCCGCTCGCCGCCGTCAGGAAGGTATGACCCCAGGTTTCAGCATGCCTTATTACGTGGGCGTAGCCGGTTCGTTGTGGGTCATGTGGGTGCTGTTTACCGGTCTTGGCGTGCTGATTGGCCCGGTATTGGGTGATATCACGCGCTGGGGTTTTGACATGGCGTTTCCGGCGGTGTTTCTGGTGCTGTTGCGTGGCATGTGGAAAGGTACCCGTTCGGCCTTCCCGTGGCTGGTAAGCCTGGTGGCAGCGGCCACCACATGGCACTATTTCCCCGGCTCAGCGTACTATGTGCCAGTCGGCGCCGGCGCGGGCATTCTGACCATTCTTCTGATGACCGCGAGGCGCTAATCGTGACCATACTGACCATTGTACTGATGGCAATGACCACCTGGTTTACCCGCGTGGCGGGTTTTATGCTGCTGCGCGAGCGCACGCTGGGTCCGCGCGTGCGTGCGGTGATGGAGGCTGCCCCCGGTTGTGTACTCATCACCGTAATTGCCCCACACTTTGTGACGACAAATCCGGCGGATATTCTCGGACTTGCTATTGCGTTAGTCGCGGCCACGCGCTTTTCTCTGCTGCCAACAGTGGTTATCAGCGTGGTCGCCACCGCAGTGCTACGTGCATTGCTTTAATCAGGGCAACGGAATTTCGGTGGTCTGTTTAATTTTTTGCATCGGAATATCGGTTTTGATGCTTTGTACGCCATCGATGCGCGTCAGATGATCAATCTGAAAGCGGCGATAGGCGTCCAGATCGGTCACCAGTATACGTAACAAAAAATCGCAGTCACCGGCCATCAGGTGGCACTCCACTACCTCGGGTAAATGCTCCACCTCACGGGCAAAATGGTTTACCGTTGCGGCATCCTGACTTTTAAGCCATACGCGAGAAAATACCGTTAAACCCAGCCCAATGACTGCCGGATTGAGCAAGGCAACGTAACGGTCAATCACGCCCGCTTCTTCAAGCATCCGTACCCGCCGCAGGCACGGAGATGGAGATAGTCCCACGCGTTCGGCCAGAATATTGTTAGCAATACGCCCATCTTCCTGTAGCGTTTTTAATATACGGCGGTCAATCTCATCGAGTTTCCAGGCCATTTATTGCCATCCTTATCGTTTTTTGTGGCATTGGATGCTACCAGTCTATCGCACCAATTCCAGATTAATCCTGAAACTTTCTCAGATACTCAATCTGACGCTGTAAAATATCCGAGTGAATGATAATGTCTGTTTTCACCAATTATTGTTGAGGTTTTCTTATGTCTCAGGACGTACAACCTTCCCCGATCGTGTTGGTCCAGCAGCTACAGGCGCTGTCTCAGACTGGACTCACCTACGCTCAGGACGCGTACGACATTAAGCGTTATGAATCATTACGCGAGATTGCAACGAAACTGATGACCCAACTGTTGGAGATGGAACCTCACGTAGTTTTGGGGCGCGTGTACTGCGCCCAGCAGGGTTATGCCACACCGAAAGTCGACACCCGCGGCGTTATCATTCGCGATAACAAAGTACTGTTAGTGCGCGAAGCTGACGATGGCGGCTGGAGCCTGCCAGGTGGCTGGGTTGACGTGGGCGACAGCCCATCGGGTGCAGTGTGTCGTGAAGTCTGGGAAGAAACCGGGCTTGAAGTGATATCGAAACGTTTGATTGGCGTGTGGGACCGCAATCAACACGACCATCCGCCCTATCCGTGGCATGTTTATAAGCTGTTTTTCCACTGTGAAGAGGCGGGTGGCGAGCTGCGCACCAGCGATGAAGCTACCGATGTAGCATTTTTCTCACTGGATGATTTGCCAGAACTGTCGTTAACACGCGTGGTGCCGGAAGAGATTTTTACCAGCGTGCGCATTATCCAGGAAGGCAGCGCTCCCTGGTGTGACTGAGTGTAAAAAAACCGGCCTGCGCCGGTTTTTTTACACCACAATATCGTCATCGTCATTCTTATCCGCGCGGCGTCTGCATCCATTTACGCTCAGGCGGCGTATATCGAGTAAAACCCAGAAGAATGTGCTCAATATTTTCAGCGAACGGCAACATGTCAGCGTAGCGTGCGTGCATAAAGCCTTCACCCACCATGTTCTGCACCATCTGGTGCAGTGGTTCGTAATAGCCATTCACGTTCAGAAAAGCGCACGGTTTTTCATGAATACCAAGTTGTGCCCAGGTCCATTGCTCAAAAATCTCTTCCAGCGTTCCGGCACCACCCGGTAGTGCGATAAAACCATCAGATAGTTGCGCCATTTTGGTTTTCCGCTCATGCATATTTTCAACCACAAAAAGCTCGGTTACGCCGGTATGTGCGATTTCTCGTTCAACCAGCGCCCGCGGCATCACACCAATCACATGCCCGCCGTTTGCAAGGCAGGCGTCAGCGACAGCGCCCATCAGTCCTACTTTGCCGCCACCGTAGACCAGCGTAATATCGGCCTGTGCCAGCGCTTTGCCCACCTGCTGTGCCGTCTGGATATAGCATGGGTTAACGCCCGCAGATGAGCCGCAAAAAATACCAATAGATTTCATTGCCTGTTCTCCCTTTTTAATGACCAAAAGGTAACACAAAAAAGCCGTATTGCAGCGGTACGGCGTCAGGGTTATGTAAGAATGATGTTAATTCGAGAGAGCAAGACATGACATGCCCCGACAAGTGAACTTGTCGGGGCAATCATTAATGACGGTCGAGAGAAAAGCGGCCAGGACCAGCTACAACCAACAGCAAAAAAGCGCCGGCAATGCTGACGTTTTTCCAGAAGTTAATCATATTGGGTTGCACCGCATCACCGGTCATTGTCCAGTATGGGTGGCCAATAAAGCCCGTGCCGAGCGTATAGAGCGCAAACACAATGGCAACAGGACGTGTGTAAAAACCAATGGCAATAAGGATGGGAGCCAGCACTTCCATCACCACGGCAACAACAGCGGCAAGCGTGGGTGCGGGTACATTCAGCATTGTCATATATTGCACGGTACCGCTAAACCCTGTGAGTTTTGGCAGACCGAAAATAAAAAACAATGCAACCAGCGCAATCCTTGCAATTAACAGCATCAGCGGTGTTGCACCGCCAAAGTCGAGATACCGCAGTTTATTCATAATCAGCTCTTTTTACCGGAAAGGTGATTTAAAGCTAATACAACAAATCTCAGCTCGCCAGGTCAGACGAAGCGATTGAGTATCT
>JALAGK010000256.1 GCA_022712475.1 Enterobacteriaceae bacterium | reverse complement strand
GTGATGAGGTGGTGAGAATGCGCATATTAATAGTGGAAGACGATAGCGGGACCGGCAATTACCTGAAAAAGGGCCTGAGCGAAGCCGGATACAATGTTGAGTGGGTGCGTAATGGTACAGACGGCCTGTTTCAGGCGCTGGAGTACCAGTATGACGCCATTGTACTTGATGTCATGCTACCCGGGCTGGATGGCTGGCAAATCATGGAAGTATTGCGTAAGAAAAGCGATGTACCGGTGCTGTTTTTAACGGCACGTGATGATGTCCAGGACAGGATCCATGGGCTTGAACTGGGGGCTGAGGATTACCTTGTCAAACCGTTCTCATTTACTGAACTGGTCTTGCGGCTTCGAACGCTATTGCGCCGGGGAACGGTGCGCGAACCCGACTGCTACACGCTTGCCGATCTCCACGTCGATGTGCTGCGCCGTAAAGTGGTACGCCAGGGCAGCACCATTGTATTAACGAATAAGGAATTTATGCTGCTGCATCTGCTGGTGCGTCGCGAAGGTGAGGTTCTGTCACGAACCCTGATCGCCTCTCAAGTGTGGGATATGAACTTTGACAGTGATACTAACGTCGTGGATGTCGCCATAAAAAGGCTACGGGCCAAAATTGACCGGCCGTTTGATATCAAACTGATTCACACAGTGCGCGGTAGCGGCTACGTCTGTGAGGTTCGCCCATGAGCGTATTGACCCAGCGCTGGCGGGCGGCATCGCTCACGCTGCGCAGCGCCATGCTCTTTGCACTGGTTGCCACCCTGGTGGTAAGTGTGGTTGGCGGTTACCTTTACAACGCGATGCGCCAGGAGATGCTCCACCGTAGCGATCTGCAGGTCACCGGGCGCATTGAATATTACCGGAACATGTTAAGCCGACAGTTCCCCCTGGACAGACTGATTGCCAATACCGGCTTATTTGAAAACATGCTGGGTAACGAACAGGATATCTTAATCTTCCAGCTCCAGGGACAAGAGCCGTTAATCAATGTTAACCCGTCGAAAATCTCTCCCCCGCTCATCACACCAACTCCCGTGGATAAGCCTCAGTTACCGAGCGCGGTAAAAGGCAGTGTAACCGATGCAGGCGTGCCACTTCGGGGAGTCTCTGCACTCGTGAAACTGGAGGATGGCAGCATACTGCAAATTACCGTCGTGCATGTCATGGTCAATGAGCAGAAAATGCTGGCGCGTTATTTATGGCGTGTGATAGCCGCTGTTATCGCCGCATTCACGACAATAGCCTTACTGGGCTATTGGGTGATGCGACGCGAGCTTCAACCATTGCGTCGCATGGCAACAGAAGCGGCAGCTATTGCACCACATACACTGACAACGCGACTGAGCGTGCAGGATGCTCCACAAGAACTGCAGCGGTTGATTATCTCCTTTAATGCCATGCTCGACCGAATCAACGAAGGCTATGAGCGTCTGACGCAGTTTTCTGCCGACCTGGCCCATGAAATTCGCACGCCTGTCGGCGCGCTGATGGGGCAATGCCAGGTTGCGCTGTATCAGCCCCGCAGCGTTGAAGAATATGAGACATTGCTCACCACCAATATGGAGGAGCTGGAGAGAATCTCCCGCACCATAGAAAATATTTTGTTTCTGGCGCGCGCAACCCATACGCAATCGGCGCTTCATTACAAAAGTGTGAATGTGGCGACAGAATTACAGCGAGTGACGGATTATTTCGAGGGCCTGGCAGAAGAGCGCAATCTCCACCTGGTTTACGAAGGCCAGGGAGAGCTACAGGTTGATGTCATGTTATTCCAGCGTGCTTTAAGCAACCTGGTTGCCAATGCGGTGCGCTACGCCAGTGAGGACAGCCAGATAACATTGCGCGCCAGTCGCACACAGGATAAACACATTATCCAGGTCATCAATCAGGGCCCACCTGTGCCTCAGGCCCAGCTGGAGAAACTCTTTGATCGCTTCTACCGGGCAGAGACGTCACGCAGCAGTCATGGCAGTGGCCTTGGGCTGTCGATTGTGCGCGCCATCATGACGTTACATGGGGGAGACGTTCAGGCGCAATGCCACCCTCAACCCTCTGGGGCTGAAATTATTTTTAGCCTCATTTTTCCCGTAAAAGTGCAAAAGCATAACGCCTGAACGAGAAATAAAATGCGCGTTCCTGTCGTTAGCTACTCAGGGCGCCTGTATCCTGGCTTAAGAAAAAGGGGCCCTGAGGCCCCTTGTTACGTTATTGTCTAACGTAAATCAGAACTGGTAAACCACGCCCGCGGCAACCACGTTGTCAGTCGTGATACCGGCCGCACGAGTGAACTCATTGTCATCAAGCAGGTTTATCTGGTAGTCAATAAAGGTAGAGAAGTTTTTGTTGAAGTAGAACGTTGCGCCCAAATCAAAGTATTTTTTCAGATTCTGGCTACCCCAGCCTTCGATTTCTTTGCCTTTAGACTGCACGTAGGCCAGAGACGGACGCAGACCAAAGTCGAACTGGTACTGAGCGACCACTTCAATGTTCTGCGCTTTATCGGCAAAACCATAATATGCGGTGTCGCGGTTGCTACCAAAACGGGTGCCATTGTAGGACTGAGTGTACATCGCCGCCAGGTAGACGTTGTTGGCATCGTACTTCAGACCGCCGGTGTAGGCTTCGGCACGGTCGCCTTTACCCAGCGCAGCCGTATTATTCTGGTCCCAGGTACGTTTGGATGACGCCATCGCACCGCCAACGCTGAAGCCTTCACCCAGGTCGTAGCTCAGAGACAGACCGTAGCCGTCACCGTTCTGCTTGAGCACGCTGCGGCCACCACTTTCGTCTTCGCCGCTTACACTGCCGTTTTTGCCCTGGTACTGCGCAGCAAAGTTCAGGCCATCAACCAGACCAAAGAAGTCGGTGTTACGGTAAGTCAGCATGCCGTTACCGCGGCTGAACATGAAGTTGTCTGCGCCGTACGTGTCGCCACCGAATTCCGGCAGGACGTCGGTCCAGGAGGCAACGTCATACAGCACGCCGTAGTTACGGCCATAGTCCAGTGAACCCGCATCGTTAATTTTCAGACCCGCGAAAGCCACACGCGTCCACGCATTGTTATCGCCTTCATCGGTGTTGGCGTTAATCTGGTATTCCCACTGGCCGTAACCGATCATCTGGTCGCTGACCTGCGTTTCGCCCTTGAAGCCAATACGCATGTAGGTCTGGTCACCGTCAGAGCCGTTGTCGTCAGAGAAATAACGCTCCGCGTCAACTTTGCCATACAGATCCAGTTTATTGCCGTCTTTATTATAGATTTCGGCCGCGTGTACGCTACCAGCAACCAGCAATGCTGGTACCAGCAAGGAGAGAACTTTAACTTTCATGTAATAACCCTCTTGTTATATGCCTTTTAATGCCACTTTATTTAGTACTTACCACTGCTACTGATTCACCCTTTAAATCAGTTGGCGAACTCATTGTGTAAAACTACTCCTCAAGAATCCAACCCGTTTATGATACGAAAACTTTTAAGATGTTTCTCTTTGCAATATAGCTGTTACTAAATGTAAATATCAGGGAACTTTTACCGCACACAACGGTAAAAATAAGCGCATAAATTGTCAAGATGATTAAATCGGTAATGCGGTATGTAAAACATATTGCCACGCCTGGCGTAGCACTGATTGTCAAACCAGCCCAGCAATATGCTTATAGAATTACTCTTGCTATCATCATTAACTTTATTTATTACCGTCATTCTACCCTGAATGTTCGTTTTACCCCTATTTTGGCCGGATGCTTGCATCCGGTTTTTTTATTTCTATAGCCTGCTTTCTTTACCTATCTTTAATTACTTTTTGCGACCACCTCTCATAAATAGCAGTTCAACATTAATTCCCTGACGCATTTTTTGCAGATATAAGAAATTCGTCTACACTAGCTCTGCTAATTGTTTCCTTGGGTTATTACTCATTTTCCTTTTATCTCTTTCAGACGCAAGGCTGGCGTTTATTCTGTGACTCTTATTTTTATATCCACCAATATCACTACAAAACTTATCTATGTCACGCGCGCAGGCGCGATGAAGCCAGCCCCATTACCCGGTATGCTTGCCAGTCAAATGCATAAACCGCAACGGCCACTATCCGGGAGCCACCGGGTGAGAAAGGAATGAGTCAGTCAGACGCTATGAGCCCAAACCCCAACAAGTTTTCGCTGATGCCTGGTAGCATCACTCGCTTCTTTTTACTGCTTATCGTCGTGCTGTTGGTGATGATGGGCGTAATGGTGCAAAGCGGCGTCAATGCCTGGCTCAAAGACAAAAGCTACCAGATAGTGGATATCGCTCAGATGCTGCATAAACGCGTAGACACTTATCGCTACGCGACCTGGCAGATTTATGACAATGTTGCGGCAACGCCATCTCCCGGACTGGGCGCAGACAGCGGATTGCAGGAAACGCGCCTGCGCCAGGATGTTTATTATCTGGAAAAACCGCGGCGTAAAACGGAAGCATTGATTTTTGGCTCTCACGACAGCTCAACGCTGGAAATGACACAGCGTATCTCTGCCTATCTCGATACGCTGTGGGGCGCAGAAAGTATTCCCTGGTCAATGTATTACCTCAACGGGCAGGACAACAGTACACTACTGGTGTCCACACTGCCATTGAAGGACTTGTCGGCCGGATTTAAAGAATCAAGCGTCACCAGCATCGTTGACTCACGGCGTGCCGAAATGCTGCAACAGGCAAATGCGCTGGACGAGCGCGAAAGCTTCTCACCACTGCGCCGTCTGAACTGGCAAAACGGCTACTATTTCACCCTGCGCACTACGTTTAACCAACCGGGCCATCTGGCAACAGTGGTGGCTTTCGATCTGCCAATTAACGATTTGATCCCGCCCGATATGGCGCTGGATAACTTCCGCCTTGAGAGTGAAGACACGCCACAAAATCCATCCGCCAGCGACAACGATCTACAGGACCGGGTGAAAGTACTTTTTAATGGCGCCCGCATTGAGATTCGTACACCGGTTAACAGCACCGAATTACAGCTGGTGTGGCAGGTACCGTTTGGAGTGCTGCTGGCAGATACGCTGCAAAACATTCTGCTACCGCTGTTGCTCAATATTGGCTTGCTGGCGCTGGCGCTGTTTGGTTATTCCACCTTTCGCCACACCACCACACCGCGTACAACAGAACCCGGTCCGGTCAGCAATGAACTACAAAAGCTGCGTGCGCTGAATGAAGAAATTGTTTCACTGCTGCCGCTCGGTCTGCTGGTACACGATCCGGCATCACGCAGAACTATTATCAGTAATCCGATTGCTGACCATCTGTTGCCGCACCTTAATCTGCAAAACATAGCCTCACTGGCCGAGCAACACCAGGGCGTGATTCAGGCGACCGTAGATAACGAAATCTATGAAATCCGTCAGTTTAGTAGCCAGGTTACCCCACGTGCACAAATTTTTGTCATACGCGATCAGGACCGTGAAATCCTGGTAAACAAGAAGCTACGTCAGGCACAGAAACTGTTTGAGAAAAACCAACAGGGCCGCGCGGCTTTTATGGAAAACATCGGTGCTGCCCTCAAAGACCCGGCACAACGCCTGATGGCCCGTATTCATCATCTGGACGTTCAGGAAAACCGGGCCGTACTGGATGAAGCGCAAAATATCGTGCGGCTGGTCGATGAGATTGAACTGCTTAACGCACTTGAGACCGATGCCTGGAAAAACCAAAGCGAAAACCTCGTCCTGCAGTCGCTGATTGATGAAGTCGTTCCACAGGTCTTGCCCGCGATTAAACGCAAAGGTCTGCAGTTGCTCATCAATAACAACCTGCCGCCGGGCGATGAGCGCTTTGGCGACAAAGAAGCACTACGCCGTATCCTTTTGATGCTGGTGCAGTATTCGGTCATCACTACCCAGATTGGCAAAATTACGCTTGATATCAGCGCCGAGGAAAGCGAGCCGGACCGCCTGTTGTTGCGCGTCATGGACACTGGCAGCGGTATTGGCAACAGCGAAATCGACAATCTTCACTTCCCCTTTCTCAACGCCACCAGTGAAGACGACTATGACCGTGCTAATGGGTTAACCTTCTGGCTGTGCGACCGTCTGGCACGACGTATGGGCGGTCATTTAAATATTAAATCCCATACTGATTTAGGTACTCGCTATAGTGTGCATATCAAAATGCCGCTAACGCAGGCGCTGACACGCGCACCAGAGGATGAACCGGAGTCGCACGAAAGGTTGTTGGAGGATGTGGTAGCCATGGTAGACATTACGTCTAACGAGGTGCGACATATCGTTACCCGGCAACTGGAAAACTGGGGAGCGAATTGCATCACGCCGGATGAGCGCGCAATTAGTCAAGAGTTTGATATTTTTTTGACAGATAATCCGTCAAATCTTACTGCTTCCGGATTGCTTTTAAGCGATGATGAGCAAGGTGTACGCAAACTGAGCCCTGGCCAGTATCGTGTCAATTTTAATATCAGTTATGCAATGCAGGAGGCAGTGCTACAACTCATAGAAGAACAACTGGCCCAGGACACCGCCGTGGAGATAACAGCTGCGAACGATGAAAGCGTACAGCTCCATGCCAGCGGTTATTACTCGCTCTTTGTCGATACAGTACCGGATGATGTGAAGAAATTGTATACTGAGTCAGCAAGTCACGACTTTGCTTCGCTGGCACAGACGGCTCACCGCCTTAAGGGGGTGTTTGCCATGCTGAATCTGGTACCCGGCAAGCAACTATGCGAAACGCTGGAGCATCATATTCGTGAGAAAGATGCCCCAACCGTAGAAAAATATATCAGCAGAATTGACGAATACGTCCAAAAACTGCTGTAGCAAGGTAGCCAAAAAATGAACAACATGAACGTAATTATTGCCGACGATCATCCTATCGTGCTGTTCGGCATTCGTAAGTCTCTTGAGCAGATCGAGTGGGTTAACGTTGTCGGTGAGTATGAAGACTCTACAGCCTTAATCAACAACCTGCCGAAACTCGATGCCCATGTGCTTATTACCGATCTGTCTATGCCTGGCGATAAGTACGGTGACGGAATTACGCTCATCAAATACATCAAGCGTCATTTCCCGAATCTGTCGATAATCGTACTGACGATGAACAATAACCCGGCCATTCTTAGCGCCGTGCTGGATCTCGACATCGAAGGAATTGTGCTTAAGCAAGGTGCACCAACCGACCTGCCAAAAGCGTTGGCTGCCCTGCAGAAAGGCAAAAAATTCACCCCGGAAAGCGTTTCTCGCTTGCTGGAGAAAATCAGCGCGGGTGGCTATGGCGATAAGCGTCTGTCACCAAAGGAAAGTGAAGTGTTGCGCCTGTTTGCTGAAGGCTTCCTGGTCACGGAGATTGCGCGCAAGCTCAACCGCAGCATTAAAACCATCAGCAGCCAGAAGAAATCAGCAATGATGAAACTCGGCGTGGATAACGATATCGCCCTGCTCAACTATCTCTCCTCCGTCAGCCTGACGCCGGTGGATAAAGAGTAATCCCTTCTGTGCGATAAGGCCCTCTGCGGAGGGCTTTTTTATTGCCGCCACCTTCCCCTCTGCGCTTTACTGTACGCTAACACTCGCGCCGCATGAGACGCCTGCGTACTAACCTTTAGCACGCTCCGCGCGTACTTTCTCAGCGTAAAACGACAGCGTTTGAGCAATCACATCCAGCGTCACAGGTTTCGACAGACAACTGTCCATACCTGACTCAATACAGCGCTGTTTCTCTTCTGCCAGCGCATTCGCCGTCACACCAATAACAGGTAGCGTCATCCCCAGCTCGCGGATGCGTTGCGTGAGCCGGTAACCATCCATATTCGGCATGTTAACGTCACTCAGCACAATATCTATCGTATGTTTACTCAACACGTTGAGCGCATCAATACCGTCATTAGCGGTCTTGCATGGATAGCCAAGCGTTGACAGCTGGTCGGCCAGCAGGCGGCGGTTAATGGGATGATCGTCAACGATAAGCACCATGATATCGTCTTTTTGCTCGCACACAGTTTCAGGCGCAGGCAATGTATTGCCGCTACCTGCCACCGCGATCTCAACGCGATAAATCCTTCCCAGAAGCATGACAACTTCATGCGGTGACGCCACGCTATGCACCCAACGCCCCGGCGACTGCTCAAGCGGCATTCCGATATGACGGCGACAGAACCTCACCACCGCACGCCCAAGCCACGCCTCACTGCTCTCATCATCAGTCAGCAAGATATCGTCGGTATCTGGCAAAGAACCATCGTAGCGCTGGGTACGAATGCCGCTACGCTCAAGCAGCGTCTCAAGATAGCGATACAGCGAAGCGTTGCGTACCGCCAACCAACAACGTTTTTCTGCCAACTCGGGCGCGCACTGTGGTGTGGAAAAATGCGCGCTATAAAGCGGAATACGAATAGTAAACTGGCTGCCCATACCCGGCTCGGTATCAACGGCAATATCACCGTCCATCATACCAATCAGTTTTTCACAAATCGCCAGTCCCAGCCCGGTGCCCTGGAAATTACGCTGAACGCCGGTACCTACCTGGAAGAAGGGGTCAAATAACCGCAGTGCTTCTTTAGCCGGGATCCCCACGCCAGTGTCACGCACGCAAAAGCGCAAGTAGCAGTCATCCACACAGACATGCAGGATAATACAGCCCACGTCAGTAAATTTGATGGCATTACTGAGCAGGTTAGAAATCACCTGCTGTAAACGCATCGGGTCGCCCTGCAAGGTGAGCGGAACATCAGGCTCAATAAAGCAGTACAACCCAAGCTGCTTGCGCACCACCAGCGGCAGATAGTTAGCGGTGATATGGCTCATCACCTCACGCGGTGAGAACTCACGCGGCTCAATTTTTAGCTGCTCGGACTCAATTTTTGAAAAATCGAGAATGTCGCTAATGATTTTCAGCAGCAGGCTCGAGGAGTTATTCATCGCTGTCACCAGGCGGTCTACGCCTTTAGGCAACTCACGGGTCTGGAGTAAGTCGAGGTTACCGATAATGCCGTACAGCGGGGTGCGCAACTCATGGCTGACGGTTGCCAGGAACATAGACTTCGACTGGCTTGCCTGCTCGGCCGCCTGTGCCATGTCCTGCAAAGATTCTTCCATTTTAACGCGCGCGCTCACGTCCACCAGCACACAAATCGCCACGTTTTCATTGCGATAGCGTGAATGGACAAAGCTAATTTGCAGGTTAGTATTATTGCTGGTCAGCACATCGACAAAGTTAACCTGCTGGCCGCAAATAATCTGCGTCAAACGCTGACGGTCTTCGTGAGTCAGCATATTGAGATAGTTGTGCGCAAGCTCATTACTGAGGATATTGGTGCCATCCTGGGTACGCAAAATACAGATACCCACCGGGGCCGAAGCCACTATCTTACGGTTGAACTGCTCATGTTCCTCCAGGCGTTGCGCGTCGTTTTCCGCCGGAATAAAGATGCGTCGCTCATACAAGCGCGCAAGCGTAAAGAGCACAATGCCGACCAGAACATTGAGCAGCACGGCATTGAGGATAAGCATCCGGATACGTTCCAGCACAATATCCACCGGCACCGAATAGACCACGCTCAATGAAGATGGCGGCAGGTTCTTTTTGAGTACCAACTCCTTAAATCCCGGCGTGTAGCCAAACCATGAGCGCTCAAGCCCCCAGCGCTCATCCGACATGCTACCGGCTTCACCACCCGTTAGCGAAATCAACGGATGGCCGTTCTCATCAAGAATAGTCACGCCTACCGGCAGACTGCCTGGCGTATAGAAGTTCTCCATACGTACCGTCTGCTCAATACCGAGCATGGCCTGTAGCTGATTAGCCATATACACCGGCGTCAGCGTGTAAAAATAACCGATGCCAGGCCGCGGCCCCTGATTAATCCAGAACAAGCTGCTGGCACGTTCGTTTTGCGGCTGACCACGGTATTTAACAATACGCTCATGTAATGACTTAAGCGCATTTTCACGCTCAAGCGGCATTGTGCGCAGACCAAAATCCGCCATGCACTGGCTGTCTCCCCCAATCAGGAAGACGCGATTAAGTTCGTAAGCCGCTGAGAAATTCTCACGCCAGTAACGTAAGAACCAGGAGAGTGATTGTAAAGAACTGCGCCAGGAATTGCCCAATGCCGAGCAGTCAGAGTCAGGAAACAGCGGTACGAAGGTCGGCGTTTCAATCTTGTTGTCATCCCCCGAAGCACCGCGCAGCAGCCCACTATCGTTATCAAGACGGTTTTCGGCGATGTACTTTAGCTCTTTCATCACATCAGACGTGCGCTGAATATAGCGCTGTGCCTGATCGTAGCTAAGAGTGAACTCCTTGCGGATTTCGTCTTCTTTATCATGCAGGGCATTGGCAATATAAAATACCGAAAACAAGGCAATCAAAAGCCAGAGCAGCAGAGCCAGTGCGCGGAATAAATAGCGCGAAACTTTCAGCGTAGTGCGAAAGGAGACAAAGTATTTCAAAGCGGCACCGCGTCCTTGTTAACTGCGACAACAAAATGATGCCGATAAGGTAGCCGTAAACGTCATCCCTCGCAATGGCAGGAAATCCCGGTAGTTTGAGCTCTCTCCGGGAAACAAGAGCCTGTCCAGCCCATAATGGCACCTTTTGCTGCAGGACAGGGTGAATAATGAACGCAGGGATAACGGCACTCCAGCAGCGAATAAAACGACTCTATCCGCGTCGACTGCGTAATCAGATGATAGCCATGGCGATTGTCATGGTCAGCATACCTACGCTCACTATCGGCTACATTGTCGAAACCGAAGGCCAGGCGGCAGTACAGGCTGAAAAAGAAAAGAAGCTCTCAGGCATCATTCGCCGTCTTGATGTCGAACTGGGCGATACATTTTCGCGCTTTGCACACCTGTCGCGCGCCGAGCGCATCACAGCGTTAAACCACGAGTTAACCCCTGTTACCGAGAAAATTGCCAGCGCCTTTCCCGGCATTGGCGTCGGCTATTACCACCGAGAGCTGGAGGCGATTATTACCTATGCCCCCGCTGCTCTGTACCGGGATAATGTCGGTATCACCATTAATGCCGACCATCCAGGGCGTGAAGTTATGCTGACCCGCAAACCACGGGTCTATTCCGGCCACCAGGTGCGTGGTCATATCATGAACTCCATGATCCCCATTGAACGGCACGGCGAGGTGGTAGGCTACATCTGGGCTAACGAACTGTCAGAAGATATTCGCCAGCAGGCCTGGAAAATGGATGTGCGCATTGCCGCAGTGCTGGTCTGCGGGCTACTGATTAG
>JALAGK010000255.1 GCA_022712475.1 Enterobacteriaceae bacterium | reverse complement strand
GTATGTGCAGATCCCGGATGAGGACGCGCTTAACCTTGGTAAGTACGATGTGAGCGCGGTGCTGTACGGTAAAGATGGTTCTGTTATCACGAAGGATGTCACTAATAGTGAGTTGACGGTTTCCGCTGCGCCGGAAATTAACTTCACTTCTACGGCGGCAAGTACTAATGATACCAGTACGGCGCTGACGCTGAGCGAAGATGGCACCTGGCGTATTCTTTCTAACTCAACGGTGTTCACTCAGAACGGGACCAGCTCTTCTACACTGGGTTCGTTTGGTCAGACCGTCATTAAGGGTATCGATACCCAGCAGCAGTCCTCGTTTATCGACTTTGACCGTGATGGCTTAATGGACATCATGGGGGCGGATACCGGCTATGGGAATGGCCAGCAGTCCTTCAAGTACAACGCGGATGGGACCTATACCACCTTCCAGGTTGGTTCGATGGGAGTAACCGGTCAGACCAACGATCCGAACGGTAACACCTACGTATGGTACGGCGGGTTCATGGGCATCGACATCGATGGTGACGGTTACGTAGACGTGGTCTACGGTGACCAGTCGCCAAACGATGCTGAAGCTCAGGGTGGGTACGATACAACATTTGTAATGAATACCGATGGCACCATCGTTGGGTTCGACAAGTCTGGGGCCTACGTTTACACCAGCACTTCGCAGGATGGTGTGGCGAATACTAACTCTGGTAACCCAACACCAGACCGCGAAGTGTCAGGCGTTGACCTGAACAACGACGGTTTCGTTGACATCATGTACCACGGTACGGATGGAACAAACCGTACCTCCGGCGGTGGTAGCAGTTCGTCGAATACGCGTATGGTCGTCGTGAGTAACGGGGTTGACGAGAACGGTAACGTTACGCTGACCAACACTCAGGTTGTGACCGGCGTGTTCTACGGTGATACCGGGACAAATAACTGGTATACCACCATGACCTGGGCCGATCTGAACGGCGACGGTTACATGGACCTGTTCATTGGAGGTTATGGTGGCCAGGGAGGAACCTGGGGTGCGGCGAGTGCGGTTTACTACAACGATGGCCAGGGTAACCTGACAGCAGCAGCCAACGGCGTTGGTGCTGGCTCTAACGTTCAGAAATTTACTGATACCATCAACAGTAGCGCCTCGCTTGCAGTGGACTGGAACGGCGACGGTAAGATGGATCTTATTGAAGTGGCCGGGATTATGGGGTCCACAAGTGCCACTAACGCCAGCAATATCGGCGCGCTGTGGATTAACGGTGGCACAGGCAGCAATGGTCAGGTGAACTGGACTCAGCAAACGCTGCTAACTGGCGCAAACCAGGGTAACTCCAACTTTGTGACTGGTGCATTGAGTCTCGACCTCGACTACGACGGTGATAAAGACCTGGTAGTATTCCGTGCTTCTGGTGGTAAGACGACGTACGTTGAGAACAAGAGCGTTATTCAGGACGGTACCAGCATTATTCTGCGTATCTCTGATGCTAACGGCATTAACTCCTTCTACGGGAACACGGTGCTGTTGGTTGATGAAAGCACAGGTAAAGTGGTGAGTTCGCAGGTGATTAACGCTCAGGGTGGGGTTAACATGAACGACTCCACCGGTCTGGTGTACTTCTACGGTCTGGATGCCAGCAAGTCGTACAGTGCGATGCTGCTGACCAACAATGGTGGGTATGGCGGTCTGAACTCTGCGACCTTTGACTCCGGTCTGGTGCGCGATATCAGCAACGTCAACGCTAGTTGGGCTGGCCTGAAGGCGGTGGAGAAGAACCATGCTTACGTGCTGACCGCAGAAAAGGGTGAGTCCGCAATGGATAGCAGCACTGCGGCGACCGATGCGACCAACACGACAGGTATTGTCGGTACCGGTTATAACGACACGCTGTACGCAACAGCAGGTACCCACGTTTATAACGGTGGTGGCGGGAGTACTGTGGTCTCCGACACCAACGTGTGGGTATCTGAAGGCGGTATGGATATCGTTGACTACAAGCTGGCAGGGGATACGGCGCTGACAATCGATCTTGGTAAGACAGGCGCTCAAGACACCGGTTTTGGTACGGCAACGTTCGTGAATATTGAAGGGATTGCTGGCGGCAGCGGCAATGATGTCTTCACTGGCAACAGCGGTGATAACATCTTTGAAGGCCGCGGTGGTGACGATACCTTTAATATTGGTAAGGGTGGTCAGGATACCCTGCTGTACAAACTGCTGAACGCATCTGATGCCACCGGCGGTAATGGCAGCGATGTGGTGAACGGGTTCTCTGTGGGGACCTGGGAAGGTACGGCAGATTCCGATCGCATTGACCTGCGCGAACTGTTGGCTGATACCGGCTATACCGGCAGCGGCTCGGCAACCTACATCAACGGTGTCGCGACGCTGGATAAGGATATCGGCAATCTGTCTGACTACATCAGCGTGGTTCAGAATGGTAGTAGCACGGAGATTCGTATTGACCGCGACGGTAATGGCGGGAACTTCGATTCGACCACGGTTGTGACGCTTAACGGTGTCCAGACCGACCTGGCAACACTGTTGGCTAACCATCAGCTGTTGATAGTGTAGTTTTATCGCCCATAAGACCCGCGCATTCGCGCGGGTCTTTTCGCATTTTTACGTGAGGGGCGACAACTACAGATTAATTCTGTTATTTTGTGAATAATCTGAAAGATTCAGACATCCCGCCCGGGGTGACAACTGACCTGGCAACATCACAAATCGTCTGCTCACAGGAAGTGAACTATGAGTACAACACATCCCTTTTATGAGCCCTGGCTACAGGCAATGCTTAGCGTTGCGCGCCACTATATGCTTGATTTCTCGCAGGAGCATGTGCGCACCGTTATCAGTCATGAAACCCGCTCGCCTCGTAGGCTGGTGCTGGAAGATATGGCGCGTCAGCTTGGTTTGGGCATGCGCATGGCGCCCGCGGATATCTCTCTGATAGACCCCTGGCGTTTGCCGCTGATTGCTGAGCTGGAAAATGGTCAACTGGCGGTCATTACGAAGATGGACAGTGAGGGGAACCTCATGTTGCAGCTTAGTGGTGACGGTGGTCTGGAAAGCAAATTGTCTTGTGACGAGCTGGCTTCGCGTCTGAAAGGATTGGTCGTGTTGCGCCCGCTGGATTCCATTCCGGATGCCCGTGTGGATGATTACGTTAAGCCATGGAAAAAGAACTGGTTCTGGAGCATCGCGCTCAAAGACTGGCGGCGCTACGGCGATATTATGCTGGCCGCGATGGTTGCCAACGTGCTTGCCCTGAGCGGTATGCTATTTTCTATGCAAGTTTATGACCGCGTGGTGCCGTCACAGTCAGAGCCAACGCTCTGGGTTCTGTTTGGCGGCGTCATGATGGCGATTCTGTTTGAATTTATTATGCGTATGATGCGCGCGCATGTATCCGATGTGGTCGGTAAGCGCGCGGATTTACGCATCTCCGACCGGGTATTTGCCCACGCACTGCGCATTAAAAATAATGCGCGTCCTAAATCTACCGGTTCCTTTATCTCCCAGGTTCGCGAACTGGAATCAGTGAGCGAACTGATTACCTCAACGACCATCGGCGCCATTTCAGACTTACCGTTTTTCCTGCTGTTTGTCTTCATCTTGTGGATGATTGGCGGGCCGCTGGTCTTTGTCGTATTGCTGGCACTACCGTTGCTCCTTATTCCGGGGTTACTTATCCAGCGCCCATTGGCGAAACTTTCAAGTGAAGGGATGCGCGAGTCCGCCATTCGTAATGCCACGCTGGTCGAAGCGGTTCAGGGGCTTGATGACATCAAACTGATGCGCGCAGAACAGCGTTTTCAGAACCAGTGGAACAACACCAATGATGTCTCTGCCACGATAAGCATGAAGCAACGCTGGCTGACTGGCATGCTGATGACCTGGACTCAGGAAGTACAGTCGATTGTGTATGCTGTTGTACTGTTGGTGGGCTGTTATATGGTGATTGCGGGCGATATGACGACCGGTGCATTGGTGGGAACCTCGATTCTGGCTTCACGTACCATTGCGCCGCTATCGCAGATTTCCGGCATCCTGTCACGTTGGCAGTCGGCAAAGGTCGCACGCAAAGGGCTTGATGACCTGATGCAAAAACCAATTGACGATCCGGGTCGAGGCAAGCGCGTACATAAATCACACCTACGTGGTTACTACTCGCTCAAAGAGGTCGGGTTTTATTACGACGAAGAGCAGAAGGTGAACGATCTGACGATCGCGAATCTTAATATCAAGGCTGGAGAACGTGTTGCGATTCTCGGGCGCAATGGCTCAGGAAAAAGTACATTGTTGCAGATACTGGCGGGTCTGCACGAGCCCCAGCATGGGCAAATCCTGTTGGACGATATTTCGTTGTCACATCTTGACCCACATGACTTACGCCGCGATGTACAGTGCCTGACTCAGCAGGCGCGTTTGTTCTTTGGCTCCGTGCGCGAAAACATCACGATGGGGCGTCCGCTGGCGTCTGACGAAGAGATTCAGCAGGCGCTGATTATTAGTGGTGCAGATGAGTTTGTGCGTAAGCAGAAAGACGGTCTCAACTACCAGATTACTGAGGGTGGTGCCGGGCTTTCTGGTGGCCAGCGCCAGTCGCTGCTGCTGGCGCGTACCCTTATCACTCAGCCAAACATTCTGCTGCTTGATGAGCCGACCGCATGGCTGGATGAAATGAGTGAAAAACGCTTTATAACCCACCTTGGCGCCTGGTTGGGTACCCACCGCACACTGGTGGTATCTACACACCGTCTGCCAATTCTGGAGTTGGTCGACCGCATCATTGTGTTGGAAAACGGCCGTATTGTGATGGATGGCCCACGTGAAGGCATGTTGCAAAAGCATGGTCTGAACGTGCCTGGTGCTGGCCCACGCCCCAGCGTTAACCCACAGCCTGCAACAATGGCGCAGGTTAAAAAGGATGGCCAGGTGGAGGCGAAGGTATGAGCGAGATTACTCGGTACAACAGTCGGCTGAAGGAGCCAAGCCTGCCACGTTCGTCGCTGATCATCTGGTTTTTGACAGCGCTGGTAGGGGCATTTGTTGTGTGGGCGAATTATTTTCACCTGGATGAGGTCACAACCGGCAACGGCAAAATTACGCCATCCTCCCACGAGCAGACTATACAGTCGCTGGAAGGGGGGATTATTCACAAACTGGCGGTGAAAGAAGGGGATATTGTTGAACGCGGCGAAGTCCTGGCCCAGCTTGACAGAACTAAAACCGAATCGAGCGTACTGGAAAGTGAGTCACGTCTCAATGCCGCACTGGCGACAGCTGCACGCCTGAAAGCGGAGGTGACCAACACTGAACCGGTTTTCCCTCCAGAACTGGATGATGACGTTGAACTGGTGCGTGAAGAGACTGAGCTGTGGCGCTCACGCCGCGACAGTTTGCAAAAAGGGCTGGAAGGGTTGCGCCATGCGGTAGCACTGGTCCAGCGTGAGCTCTCAATGACGGCGCCGTTGATTAAAGCCGGGGCTGCCAGTGATGTGGAAGTGCTGCGCCTTCAGCGCCAGAAAAACGAGCTGGAAAACAAAATCACGGAAATGCAAAACCAGTATTACGTGCGCTCCCGGGAAGAACTGTCAAAAGCGAACGCAGAAATTGAAGCGCAGCGTTCAGTGATGCGCGGGCGTGAAGACTCCCTGACGCGCCTGACGTTTACCGCGCCGGTACGTGGGATTGTGAAAGATATCGAGGTTACAACGGTAGGCGGCGTGATACCGCCAAACGGTAAACTGATGAGTCTGGTGCCGCTTGACGATCAGTTGGTGGTAGAAGCGAAAATATCACCGCGTGATGTGGCCTTTGTGCACCCAGGCCAGAAAGCAATGGTGAAAATTACGGCCTACGATTATTCCATTTATGGTGGTATGGAAGGTGAAGTGACAATGATTTCACCTGATACCATTCAGGATGAAGTGAAACGTGACGTTTACTATTACCGGGTTTATATCCGCACTGAAAGTAACCATCTGACGAATAAAGATTTGCACGAGTTTCCCATCTTCCCCGGCATGATTGCGACGGTAGATATTAAAACCGGGAATAAATCGATACTGGATTATCTGCTCAAGCCGCTGAACAAAGCGAAAGAGGCACTGCGCGAGCGTTAATCGACCTGCAGACGAGGTTTATGCCTCGTCTGCTTTTAAGGTCTGCGGATTGAGATCCAGATAATCCAGTACCCATGCAAAATAGAGTCCTACATAGGTTTCCGCCATATCGAAAAAGGCAGGCAACAGCGTAACCTTGCTCCCCTCTTCATCCTCAATTAATCCGCATTCAATAGCATCGTTTAAAACACGGCGTACGTGAGTACGTGAGATAGCAAACATCTGCGCCAGCTTCTTTTGTGAATAATCGAGTGTGACTTTATTCGCACTGCTGCGTTTGCGGGCTTCAATCAATAAATGCAACATCATCAGGCGACCACCGTCTTTATTGACGAAGACACCTGCGGTTGGCAGTAAATTCGGATACGTGATCCCCGCAAACATCATGTCGGCAGCACGGCTAAAAAACATACGGCGGATGTTTTTCTTGTCCAGAATATTTTCTGAAAGATTGAATTGAGGATAGAGAATATTGAGGGGTGTAAATGCGCCTTTTAAATAAAACTTCAGATC
>JALAGK010000254.1 GCA_022712475.1 Enterobacteriaceae bacterium | reverse complement strand
CGCGTCTCTGTGTGACGTTTTCGTGATGGATGCTTTCGGCACCGCGCACCGTGCGCAGGCTTCCACCCACGGCGTAGGCAAATTTGCCGATGTTGCCTGTGCAGGTCCGCTGCTGGCCGCTGAGCTTGACGCGCTGGGTAAAGCACTGAAAGAACCAGCTCGCCCGATGGTGGCTATTGTTGGTGGCTCTAAAGTGTCTACCAAACTGACCGTGCTGGACTCCCTGTCTAAAATTGCTGACCAGCTGATTGTTGGCGGCGGTATCGCGAACACCTTCGTTGCGGCGCAGGGCCACAATGTGGGCAAATCACTGTATGAAGCGGACCTGGTTGATGAAGCCAAGCGCCTGCTCAAAGAGTGTGATATTCCGGTTCCGACCGACGTGCGCGTTGCAACCGAGTTCTCTGAAACCGCAACTGCAACCCTGAAATCTGTTAATGACATCAAAGATGATGAGCAGATTCTGGACCTCGGCGATGTGTCTGCACAGAAACTGGCTGATATCCTGAAAAATGCCAAAACCATTCTGTGGAACGGCCCGGTTGGCGTGTTCGAATTCCCGAACTTCCGTAAAGGGACTGAAATCGTGGCTAACGCCATTGCCGACAGCGAAGGTTTCTCTATCGCAGGCGGCGGTGACACACTGGCAGCTATCGACCTGTTCGGTATTGCTGACAAAATCTCCTATATCTCTACCGGCGGTGGCGCATTCCTCGAATTCGTGGAAGGTAAAGTGCTGCCAGCGGTTGCCATGCTCGAAGAGCGCGCTAAACAGTAAGCATTCAACGGGCAGGGAAACCTGCCCTGTTTTCAGCGTGCTTGACTATCAGGGCGCGCAACTCTTTTTCTCTCGGCCGTAGGACAACGCAACATGTCTAAAATTTTTGATTTCGTAAAACCGGGCGTAATCACTGGTGATGACGTTCAGAAAGTGTTTCAGGTAGCTAAAGAAAACAACTTTGCTCTGCCGGCAGTTAACTGCGTGGGTACTGACTCCATCAACGCGGTACTGGAAGCAGCGGCAAAAGTTCGCGCTCCGGTTATCGTTCAGTTCTCTAACGGTGGTGCATCTTTCATCGCGGGTAAAGGCGTTAAAACGGATGTGCCTCAGGGCGCTGCTATCATGGGCGCTATCTCCGGCGCGCATCACGTACACCAGATGGCTGAACACTACGGTGTGCCGGTTATTCTGCATACCGACCACTGCGCGAAGAAACTGCTGCCGTGGATCGACGGCCTGCTGGACGCGGGTGAAAAACACTTTGCTGCTACCGGTAAACCGCTGTTCTCTTCTCACATGATTGACCTGTCTGAAGAGTCTCTGGAAGAGAACATCGAAATCTGCTCTAAGTACCTGGCGCGTATGGCGAAAATGGGCATGACGCTGGAAATCGAACTGGGTTGCACCGGTGGTGAAGAAGACGGCGTGGACAACAGCCACATGGACGCTTCTGCCCTGTACACCCAGCCGGAAGACGTTGATTACGCGTACACTAAACTGAACGCTATCAGCCCGCGTTTCACTATCGCTGCCTCCTTCGGTAACGTTCACGGCGTGTACAAGCCGGGTAACGTGGTTCTGACGCCGACCATCCTGCGCGATTCTCAGGAATACGTTTCTAAGAAACACAACCTGCCGCACAACAGCCTGAACTTCGTATTCCACGGTGGTTCTGGTTCTTCTGCACAGGAAATCAAAGATTCCGTAAGCTACGGTGTAGTGAAAATGAACATCGATACCGACACCCAGTGGGCAACCTGGGAAGGTATCCTGAACTACTACAAAGAAAACGAAGCTTACCTGCAGGGTCAGCTGGGCAACCCGAAAGGCGAAGACCAGCCGAACAAGAAATACTACGATCCGCGCGTATGGCTGCGTGCTGGCCAGAGCAGCATGATTGCGCGTCTGGAGCAGGCATTCAAAGAGCTGAACGCAGTAGACGTACTGTAATACTGTCGTTATCTCGTTTCTGAATCAAAACCCGCCTTCTGGCGGGTTTTTTACTGCGGATTAGAGGTTGATTTCACTCATAACGTGGGGGAGCGCTTCGCTTCTGCGGTCCAGTGTGAGAAAAAGAAGAACCCGGAGTCTTTGGCTTCGTGATAGCCCGCTTTCCAGTAACCCTCACTCATGTTTTTAAGCTGTGCCGCCTGGCCCCATTGACGAATACTCTCACCGTACTTATTCAGACAGCGCGTCGTTATATTCGCGTCGTTTTTAATCGTGCCCAGACGCTGGCATTTTTGCATCGTGTCGTTAATTTCATGGGCAAGTCCGAAGCGGTTGAGGACAATGGGCATTTTGCCAATACGTAAATCAAAATAACGGTCGCCCGGCGCATTCGGTCTACTCGTCACGCTTTCCGTAAACGGGATGGCGTTAAGGATAGTCTGAATGCGCTTTTCTGCTGTCGTATTGGCTTCAATGGTAATCTTCGCTTTTACTACGCGCGTATTGCGTCGATCTTCTTCTGCAACCAGAGCTAATTCATTGCTGACAAGCTGCATTTTTCGGTCAGCGAAAGCAGATTGTTTACGTGACAGCTGGACCAGGTTCTGTTCAAAGTAATCTTTGTCGAGTTTTTTAAGCCCGATGGTTTTGTAGTTATTTTTATAATGTAACCAGACAGTTTGGCGTTTGTCCGGGTTTTCCATTTGTGAGGCGATTCTTGTGTTAAGTATAGCCAGGCTGACTTCGGCTGATTGCGTGGTCCCGGATGAGCGGCTGCGACCGTTATCGTCAAGATATAGCTGATGACGATCGTAGTGGTAGGTAACTGCGGTAATCAGCGGAATCAGTTCTGGATGAGCATTGATATTGTCAATATTACGTAAATCGACATTTCGGTAGTT
>JALAGK010000253.1 GCA_022712475.1 Enterobacteriaceae bacterium | reverse complement strand
CTGCCGGCACCCAACATGCTCATGATGGACCGCGTAGTAAAAATGACCGAAACCGGCGGGAACTTCGATAAAGGTTATGTTGAAGCCGAGCTGGATATTAATCCGGACCTCTGGTTCTTCGGCTGCCATTTTATCGGCGACCCGGTTATGCCAGGCTGTCTGGGGCTGGACGCCATGTGGCAGCTGGTTGGTTTTTACCTTGGCTGGCTCGGCGGTGAAGGTAAAGGCCGTGCGCTGGGCGTAGGTGAAGTGAAGTTCACCGGTCAGGTATTGCCGAGCGCCAAAATCGTCACTTACCGTATTCACTTTAAGCGCATTGTGAACCGCCGCCTGATTATGGGCCTGGCCGACGGCGAGGTACTGGTTGATGGGCGCGTGATTTATACCGCAACCGATTTGAAAGTGGGTCTGTTCAAAGACACCTCAGCGTTCTGATTTTCCGCTTTCATTCCCAAAAGGCGAAACCTCCGCAATGCGGAGGTTTCTTTTTTAAAGAGACACAGTCAGGCAATGACTGCCCTGTCCTCCATGGCAGCTCGCCAGCCTCCCAGCCAGTATGACCGCTGATTCAGTGCCTGATACGGACACATTTCTTTGGAACGACCAGCAATGCCAGCCTGATAACCACGTTGATGGGCCCGATCCAGACGGTCTCGTTTTTGTCTCTTCATGCCTCGTTTCCCTCATTTTTGATCTGTGGAAAAAGAAAACAGTGGCTATAAAACGCGCAGCCACATATAACGAATACCCTGATTAGACTGAACCGTCAATGCGCAAATTTCGCGCCAGATTGACACTTTTTAAGCATTTCGGTCATCTTTTTGCAAAATGAGTGTCATATTAAGCGATTAGCATAACGAAAAAGCCGCATGTACCTTCATCGATACACGCGGCTTTTTTATTTTTACCCAACCGTCAGGTCAGGGCAACAGCGCAATCTGGCTGATTAATCCTTGCGATGCCTGCTGCCAGGCCTGCGCCAATGTCTGCACCATCGCATCATAACCATCGTGCTGCTGCTTTAGCTCAATCCAGAACGGGCGCTTGCTTATTCTCCCCTGGTAATTGAGCAGCCATTCGCCACTGACAATCACACGCCCGTCATAGCGCCCGTGAAAGCCCGTGACGTTGGCACTGACCACATTCTGCGCGCTACCCAAAGGCTGTGAAGATACCACCCAACCCGGCAACTGGGCGCTCAGATTTGCCACCAGCGTATTACGCAACTGCTGGTCCAGCGGACTGGCCCACAGGTTGCTGGTGGCTATCACATACTGAACATCCGTCGTCTGATACGCCAAGCCATTGCCGGCAAGAAAGTCCGGCACCGTCACCTGATCAACCCACAACTGATGCGCCCCACTCTGAACCTGGTTTTGTACCACCGGTTGTGACACCACCGGCAGCTGATAGTACGTTTTACCGTCATCGCTGCTGCTACAGGCGCTCAGCGCAACAGCCATTACGAGTGCTAGCCACTTTTTCATTCTTTCGCCCTCTTCGGCTGGGGATCTTTTTTGTCCTTCGCTTCAAACACCAGCGCATTGCTCTTATCGTTGAGCGTACGCAACACAGGCTGTAGCTCACGTAACACCTGATCCAGACGCTGCATATCGGCCACCATCTTGTTATAGGCCGCAGAACCCGGCTGGAAGCCCTTCATGCTGCGATTGAGTTCCAGCAACGTCTGTTGCATGTCTTCTGGCAGCTTCTGCATCGACGCACTACCGGTAATCTTATTGAGATTATCCAGCGTTTTCTGCAGTTCACGCATCGTACGCTGGCTTTCGTTCAGCGTGTTGGTTGCCTGATTAATCATCGGATTAAGCGGCAGGTTATTAATTTTATCCAGCGTATCCATCAATTTCTGCTGAATTTGCGCAAGACCACCAGACACGGTTGGGATGACCGGATAGCCACCGAAGCTACGCATATCTTTGATTTCCGGCGCTTTCGGATAGAAGTCAAGATCGACATACAGCGCACCGGTCACGATATTGCCGGTTTTAAGCGAGCCACGCAGGCCGCTTTTGAGCAATTCATTCAGATGCCCCTCAATGTCAGGGTCATTACCAAGCTGATTCTCGATACGCTCTGGCTCAATGCGAATAAGCACCGGAATACGGTAATCGGTGTTGAGTTTCTGGTTCATGCCCGGCACGGAGAATGGCACCTGCGAAACCGTCCCCAGGCGGATACCACGAAACTCGACCGGCGCGCCCGGCTGCAGGCCGCGAATGGAGTCCTTAAAGAACATCAAATAATCAATACGGCGCGTAAACAGCGAGTCCTGCGTGCTGCGCTTATCGTCATAGAGCTTAAATTCCGTTTGATTAGCCACCGGCTCGCCCAGCGCGGTGCCTTCCGGGACATCAAAGCTCACACCGCCGCTAAACAGCGTTGTCAGTGAGCCCATCTCCACGCGCATTCCCGAGGACGACATATCGACGGCAATCCCGCTGTCTTTCCAGAAGCGCACGTTGCTGGTGACCAGCCGGTCATTCGGCGCACTGATAAACAGCTGATACTGCATGCTGCGTTTGCTGGCATCAAAGTTGCTGGTTTCTACCGAGCCCACGCGATAACCGCGAAACAGCACCGGATCGCCAGCAGAAAGCTGTCCGGCCTTGTTACTGTCCAGGATAATACGAATACCTTTGGCATCCGGCGAGGCCAGCGGGGGAGAGTCCAGCAGTTCATAGCGTTCAGGCTGGTTGCCTTTGGTGCCTGGCTGAAGCTCAATATACGCACCTGACAATAGCGTACCGAGACCCGTCACGCCTTCGCGCCCAATTTGCGGTTTCACCACCCAGAATACCGAGTCTTTGTGCAGTAGCTTTTCCATGCCTGCATTCAGGCGTGCTTTGATTTCAACATGATGCAAATCATCAGACAGCACTGCGCTTTCCACCACGCCCACGTCCACACTGCGGCTTTTAATTGCTGTTTTCCCCCCGACGATACCTTCCGCATTGGTGGTAATCAGCGTGACCTCTGGGCCCTGATGGCTGTAATGATAAAACAAAATCCACGCGCCAATCAGCGCAGTGATAATCGGGAAAATCCATACCGGCGACCAGCTTTTGACCTTACGCACCTGCGCTTCCCCGTGGTTATTTTCCATGCTCAGTCGACTCCTCATGGTTTGATTCTGGCGCCCTGTCCCACGACAAGCGCGGGTCAAACATCATGGCGGCAAACATTGTCACAATCACCACCAGAGCGAACATCAGCGCCCCCATAGCGGGATAGATATTCATCAATGCTCCCATGCGCACCAGCGCCGAGAGTACCGCAATAACAAATACGTCAATCATCGACCAGCGGCCGACAAACTCAACGACTTCGTAAATTTTATGCATCCGCTCGCTGTCGCGCCTGCCATAGCCTTTGGCGTCCAGGCACAGCCAGCCAATAGCAATCATTTTCAGCGTTGGAACCATAATACTGGCGATAAAAATCACCATTGCCACCGGATAAGAGCCTTCGCTCCACAACAGCACCACACCTGCGAGGATGGTGGAAGGCATCTTGTCACCAAGCAGGTCGGTTATCATGATGGGCAACAGGTTGGCAGGCAGATAGAGAATAATGGAGGTTATCAGCAGCGCTGCGGTCCACTCCAGGCTGTTGTGACGGCGCACGTGCCCCTTAACGTGGCAACGCGGGCAAATCGGCTGTGTGGCCGGCACAATCGCCGTGCAGCAGGCACAGGAGCGTAACCCCTGATGAATGCCGGTGGTGCCCACTTTCAGCGGCTGCGCCAGCACTGGCATCGGTGCGATGTCATCCCACAGCCAGCGTCGGTCTACACACTGAAAAGCGCGTAGCTGTAACACGCAAAACAGACACCAGGGCAGAAAGCTCGGCCCAATGCCGATATCACCGTAGGCCATAAGCTTCACAAAGCTTACCAGCACGCCAGCCAGGAAAATCTCCGCCATACCCCAGGTTTTAAGCTGGAACAACACCCGAGCGAGCACGCGCGCCAGGCGCAAATCCATACGCACGCGGTTTACCAGCAGCAGAATACTGACCAGACAAAATGCAGGAACCAGTTGCACAAACAGCAGAAAGAAGGTGCCAAGGCTGGCGTAATCCTCCGAGAACATCACTCCAGGAATGGCCTGTAACGTGATCTCGCTGGTAACGCCCGCCACTTTCATACTGATAAACGGGAATAAATTGGCGAGAAGCAGCATGAACAGCGCCGCCAGTGCATAGGCGGTCGGACGCTGGCGCGGTGCGCGCCATTGCGTAGTGAGCGT
>JALAGK010000252.1 GCA_022712475.1 Enterobacteriaceae bacterium | reverse complement strand
CGCCAGGGACTGTCCACCTCTCCTTGTTTGCCCGTTTGCACGTCGTGTGAGCACCACATTTGGTGCCTGAAAGACAGGACTTGACCCTATGATAACGCCTTTAACCTGGACGCCAACGCAGCGTCATGTGGCATTTGCCAGCTTTGCAGCCTGGATGCTCGACGCCTTTGATTTTTTTATCCTCGTTTTTGTACTAAGCGATCTGGCAACGTATTTCCATGTGTCGATGGCCAACGTCTCGCTGGCAATTATGCTCACGCTGGCGGTTCGTCCCATCGGTGCACTGATTTTTGGTCGGCTTGCCGAGAAGTTTGGCCGACGGCCCATTCTGATGCTCAATGTCGGTTGTTTTGCAGTCTTTGAGATTCTTTCTGCCTGGTCTCCCACGTTTGCGGCATTTCTGGCGTTCCGCCTGTTGTATGGCGTGGCGATGGGGGGCATTTGGGGCGTGGCGTCGTCGCTGGCGATGGAAACCATACCGGATCGCTCGCGCGGGCTGATGTCCGGTATTTTTCAGGCGGGCTATCCCTGTGGCTATCTGCTGGCTTCTGTCGTGTTTGGTCTGTTTTACACTATGGTAGGCTGGCGCGGAATGTTCCTGATTGGGGCGCTGCCGGTACTGCTGTTGCCTTATATCTGGCTCAAGGTACCGGAATCCCCGGTCTGGCTTGCGGCCCGTGCCAACCAGCAAAGTGTGGCGTTGCTACCAACAATACGCAGACACTGGAAATTATGCCTTTATCTGGTGCTGGTCATGGCGTGCTTTAACTTCTTTAGCCACGGTACGCAGGATTTGTACCCAACCTTTTTGAAAGTGCAACACGGCTTTACGCCGCAAACAGTCAGCACGATTGCTATTTTCTACAACATTGCTGCTATGCTCGGCGGGGTTTTCTTTGGTGTCATCTCAGAAAACATCGGGCGTAAAAAAGCGATGATGATAGCGGCCTTTCTGGCGCTACCTGTGCTTCCGCTGTGGGCGTTTTCAACCGGCTCCGTCACCATTGGTGTGGGGGCTTTTTTGATGCAGTTTATGGTACAGGGCGCCTGGGGCGTGGTACCGACATGGCTTAACGAGCTGGTGCCCGCCAATGCCCGTGCGGTCTTGCCTGGTTTTGTTTACCAGCTGGGTAACCTGATAGCCTCCGTAAATGCCACTTTGCAGGCAACCATTGCCGAACACAACGGCGGAAATTATGGCATGGCGATGGCAATAGTGGCGGGAACGGTTGCCGTGCTGATTTGTGTCTTTGTCGCGTTTGGGCGTGAGACGCGCGGTATGGTGATGAACGCCAGTAATGAGGCACCGCAGCGCGGCGCCTCGCAGCACTCTGCTCACTGACACACGTCAATCCAGGTGGCGTTGGTCAACTCGGCCATACGCAAGGGAGAAATACGCACGGCGCTATGGATGGCGCCTGCGGCAGGCAGAACTTCTTCATAGTCTTTAAGCGAAATATCACAGTAAATCGCCAGCGGATTTTCCAGCCCAAAAGGGCAGACACCGCCTACCGGGTGACCGGTACACATGACGACTTCATCACAGCTCAGCATGCGCGCTTTGGCACCAAAGGCATTTTTTAGCTTTTTGTTATCAAGGCGGGCATCGCCCTTTGCTACTACCAGCACCACTTTATCTTTTACCTTCAGTGATAGCGTCTTGGCGATTTGCCCGGGCTCAACGCGATGGGCCGCAGCGGCCAGTGCCACGGTGGCGGTGCTTTCACTGAGTTCGATAATCTCAATATCGGGGGCATTGTCGGCAAAAAACTGCCGTACGGATTGCAGGCTCATGAGTCTCTCCACATAAATGCGGCAGATAATCTGTCATAAGGCGGGGTAATCTGTAAACGGGAAGAGAGTGAATCAGGGGCAATTTCATTACCTACCCGCGTGAACGTGGGCTCAGCAGGCAGTTTGAGCATTATTTTAGCGTACAGTCACCGCACTGTTGGACGCCAGGCAGGCGGTTGCGCTGACAACAGGTACGGCGTACCAGTAGGCCATTGCGGGGAACAACGGTACGATACAGCGGGTTGTCACGTCCGTCGCTGAGTTGAGCGTCAAAAAAGCAGGCATGGCGCAGCGCGTGATATTGTGCTTCGCCGAGTTGTTCGCGCATCTCCCCCAAAAACCAGTTAACAAGATAACCGGTGTTACTCCAGATAAGTTTGCCGTTAATGTCGCCAGAGGCTTCCAGCGCATCAACAACGGGCGCAATACAGGCTGTCCAGAGCTTCTCCAGACGCACAGACCGTGGGAGCAGTGTGGTGTTGAGATCTTCACGCACATCCAGATAAAAACGTGCCGCACGGCCGGTTTCGTGGAAGGTGACGCGAATACGTTCAGGGGAAACGTCGACAGCTCTGTGATTTGCCAGCAAAGCCAGCATTAAAGGGGGAACAAGTAGGCCAAGATACCACTGTGCCCAGAGGGACTTCAGCGGTTTGCTCTGCCGGTGGCCTTCACTTGCCTGATAAATATGCTCGCCGTAGGCCGCGATAAGTGCGTTGAGAGTGTGTGGGATTGACCAGTCAGCCAGGTTCAGGCTGTCTGGACTGGCGGCGCTAAGTGCAAAGGTGTCGAGCAAATAAGCACGTTGTTCGCTAAAGCAGGCATGCAGCTCATCGGCCAGAGACAATCCGGCATGCTCCGTACGCCAGATAGCGGGAGAGGCGAGAGGTGAACCGTAATATGTCATGCCTTTATCGCTAATCTAAATGATAATTATTGCCAATCCTAATCATGGGCCGTGTTAATGGCAAGCGGCTTTACGTGCAATCGCAGGATATGCTTGCAAATGATAATTGTTATCATATGATATTGGTT
>JALAGK010000251.1 GCA_022712475.1 Enterobacteriaceae bacterium | reverse complement strand
TAATAGTACTCCTGTAGCGTTGTTATACAGTTAGTAGGCCCGACGGGCTGAAAATTGTTGCCGCTTTGCCAGACAGAAAACTGGCAGAGTATTTTTGCTTAGCAAAAAAGAATTCCTGTGACGAAGCTATCCACATAAATCTCTTTTTTTGTGACTTATTGCGGAATTAATTTTGGTAAAGTGTAGTTGGGTTCTCATTTTTTGCCATGTTTGTATGCTTTGTGGACAATATTTGCAGTGTAAGATATCTGAGGTGTAAAACCCGGTTTACACTTTTAATTTGACGCGATAGATTGGAGGGGTTGCAATATGGCAAAATTCAGTCCACGGAACCACCAATGAACTATCTGAACGATGACCTGAGAATTAAAGAAATCAATGAACTGCTCCCGCCAGTCGCACTGCTGGAGAAGTTTCCTGCGACTGAGAACGCAGCGACCACCGTTTCTTCTGCCCGTCGTGCTATTCCCCAGATCCTGAAAGGTCAGGACGATCTTTTGCTGGTGGGGATTGGCCCGTGCTCCATTCACGATATTAAAGCGGCAAAAGAGTACGCAGCTCGCCTGAAGACGCTGCGCGATGAGCTCGGCAATGAGCTGGAAATTGTTATGCGCGTTTATTTTGAAAAGCCGCGTACTACGGTTGGCTGGAAAGGGCTGATTAACGATCCGCACATGGATAATAGTTTCCAGATTAATGAAGGTCTGCGCATCGCGCGTAAGCTACTGGTGGACATCAACGACTGCGGCCTGCCAACAGCTGGCGAGTTTCTGGATATGATTACTCCGCAGTATGTGGCTGATTTGATGAGCTGGGGCGCTATCGGCGCACGTACCACAGAATCACAGGTACATCGCGAGCTGGCATCTGGGTTGTCCTGCCCGGTTGGCTTCAAAAACGGTACTGACGGGACAATTAAAGTGGCTATTGACGCCATTAATGCAGCCAGCGCGCCGCACTGCTTCCTGTCGGTCACCAAGTGGGGACATTCGGCTATCGTGAATACCAGCGGTAACGGCGACTGCCATATTATTTTGCGCGGCGGTAAAGAGCCGAACTATAGCGCGAGTCATGTAGCAGAAGTCAAAGAAGGGCTGACCAAAGCCGGACTGCGCCCGCAGGTGATGATTGACTTCAGCCACGCTAACTCATCCAAACAGTTTAAAAAGCAGATGGAAGTGGGAGCGGACGTTTGCGCGCAAATCGCCAACGGTGAGAAAGCGATTACCGGTGTGATGATTGAAAGCCACCTGGTGGAAGGTAACCAGAGCCTGGAAAGCGGCGAGCCGCTGGTGTACGGCAAAAGCGTTACCGATGCCTGCATCGGCTGGGAAGATACCGACGCTATCCTGCGCCAGTTGGCAGCAGCGGTAAAAGCGCGTCGTGGATAAGTGTTATTCCAATAACAAAGCCACCGACAGGTGGCTTTTTTTTGCGTGTAGACGGGCATAACAGCGTTAACATGCGCCTGATTTAAAGCAGGAGAGCATAAAAGCGCAGCGGTGCTGCGAGCTGGATGTCATTTCTAAAACCGTCGCAAATAAGAGTAACTCGCTCGCGCAGCCATAAAAAAACGCGGAACTGGCCGCGTTTTTTATCAGAGACAGCAAGATTATTTCGCTTTACCCTGGTTGGCTACTGCTGCGGCTTTTGCGGCGATTTCGTCAGCGTTGCCCAGGTAGTAGTGTTTGATTGGCTTGAAGTTTTCATCGAATTCATAAACCAGCGGTACACCGGTCGGGATGTTCAGCTCAAGAATTTCATCTTCGCTCATGTTATCCAGATATTTTACCAGCGCACGCAGCGAGTTACCGTGAGCGGCAATGATCACGCGCTCACCGCTTTTCAGGCGAGGCAGAATGGTTTCATTCCAGTAAGGGATAACGCGGTCAATGGTCAGCGCCAGGCTTTCAGTCAGCGGCAGCTCTTTCTCGGTTAGTTTTGCATAACGCGGATCGTGGCCCGGATAGCGTTCATCATCTTTTGTCAGCTCCGGCGGGGTCACTGCAAAGCCGCGGCGCCACTGCTTAACCTGCTCGTCGCCGTATTTCTCTGCGGTTTCTGCTTTATTGAGGCCCTGAAGTGCACCGTAATGACGCTCGTTCAGTTTCCAGGACTTCTCAACTGGCAGCCATGCTTGGTCCAGCTGATCCAGCACGTTCCACAGCGTATGGATGGCACGTTTCAGCACGGAGGTATAAGCAAAATCGAAGGAGAAGCCTTCCTCTTTGAGCAGCTTGCCTGCCGCTTTGGCTTCGCCTACACCTTTTTCAGACAGATCAACGTCATACCAGCCGGTGAAGCGGTTTTCATTGTTCCATTGACTTTCGCCGTGACGTACCAGTACCAGCTTAGTTACAGCCATAATTTACTCCTTCATGAACCCAGGATGATGATAACAATTCTCATTATATTGCTGTGACGGACATCGCAGCAACGTCTGTCCTTTAACATAGCGAAAATAGAGCGGGAGTGTAAGGTAACTGTGAATGAGAGGTGGTTTTTTTGTCTCTGTTGCTGAAAAACACAACGATTTGCGCAGGAGGAAAGCAACATTTTTGAGAAAACGCCATGGATGGTGTTGGGCTGCGAAACCTAAAAACATGCACGGTATCAATCTTACCGTGGTTGAAAGATATCGCCCCGGTTAAGGGGCGAACCGTTACAGCGCCTGGAATTGATATTCCGTCACACTCACATATTCCTGGCCGGGGCGCAGAACGCAGTCTGGCTGAGGCCAATTTGGATGATTTGGGCTGTCAGGTAGAAACTCACTTTCCAGCGCCAGTCCCTGATATGCGCTGTAGTTGCCTTGCTCACGTGCTGGCGTACCGTCCAGAAAGTTCCCGGAATAGAACTGTAGTGCGGGCGCGCTGGTATATACCGTCATCTGTAAACGGTTGTCGGCCGCCCAAAGTTGTGCCGCTGGTTTTGTCACATCGCCCGCCGCCTGAAGCAAAAAGGCATGGTCATAGCCGCGAACTTTATTCTGCTCATCATCGCTAAGGAAATCCTGGGAAATTGTTTTGGCGTTGCGGAAGTCAAAACTGGTCCCTGCTACCTCGCGCAGCGGCGCGTCCGGAATGCCATCTGCGCCAACCGGCAAAAACGCATCTGCCAGCAGCTGTAGGCGATGACCGCGAACGTCGCTCTGACTGCCGTCAAGATTGAAATAAGCGTGATTGGTGAGATTAACCGGGCAGGGCTTATCAACCAGGGCGCGAAACTCAATCACCAGGCGATTATCGTCAGTCAGGGTATAAAGCGCGATAACGTCGCAGTTACCAGGAAATCCCTGGTCGCCGTCTGGCGAAGCCAGACGGTAAACCACTTCGCATTCGTTCTGGCGCTGAATACGCCAGCGGCGTTTGTCGAAGCCTTCAGGACCACCGTGCAACTGGTGAGCGCCCTGGCTTGGCGTTAAACGGTATTCCTGCCCATCAATGGTAAAGCGGCTGTTGGCGATGCGGTTTGCATAGCGGCCCACAGCGGCGCCGAGAAAAGCACTTTGCTCATGCCAGACTTCCGGGCTGGGACAACCAAGCAGCGTTTCACGCACGCTGCCATCGTGCAGGGGAACACGGCAGGAAAGTAACGTGGCACCCCAGTCCATGAGTGTGACCACCATGCCTGCATCATTACGCAGGGTTGAAATACGGTACGGCTGGCCGTCCGGCGCCAGCTGCGGAGTCTCTTTTAGCACTGTCCCGCTCCTTGTAAAGGTTTGCACACGTAAAACGTTTCTTTGATACCGGTTTGGGCTTCGTACTGTTGTGCTACCGCGTGTTTGACCACAGGCACCAGCGCTTCAGGCACCAGTGCAACCACACAGCCGCCAAAACCACCACCCGTCATGCGCACGCCGCCTTTATCACCGATAACGGCTTTAACGATTTCTACCAGCATGTCTATCTGCGGTACGGTGATTTCAAAGTCGTCGCGCATTGAGGCGTGCGATTGTGCCATCAGTTCACCCATGCGAGTAAGGTTGCCCTGGGCGAGTACTGCAGCGGCTTCAACCGTACGGGCATTTTCGCTCAGCACGTGGCGTACACGTCTGGCAACCACCGGATCAAGCTCATGGGCGACACGGTTAAATTCATCCAGGCTGACGTCGCGCAGTGCCTTTTGCTGGAAGAAGCGTGCGCCAGTTTCGCACTGCTCGCGGCGCGTGTTGTACTCACTGCCCACCAGCGTGCGCTTAAAATTACTGTTAATGATGACCACGCTCACGCCTTGCGGCATCGGCACGGCTTTTGTACCGAGGGTGCGGCAGTCAATAAGTAGCGCATGGTCTTTTTTGCCCAGCGCGGAAATGAGCTGATCCATAATGCCGCAGTTACAGCCAACAAACTGGTTCTCTGCCTCCTGGCCAATAAGGGCCAGCTGTGCGCCGTCAAGCGGCAGGTGATACAACTGTTGAAACACTGTTCCGACCGCTACTTCGAGCGCAGCCGATGAGCTAAGACCCGCCCCCTGCGGTACGTTACCGCTGATGACCAGGTCGGCGCCACCAAAGCGGGCATTGCGTTTTTGCAGATGTTTTACCACGCCGCGCACGTAGTTCGCCCATTGCTGGTGTTCCACGCTCAGAATCGGCGCATCAAGTGAAAACGTATCCGTTTCATTATCATAGTCGGCAGCAATCACGCGCACTTTACGGTCGTCACGCGCTGCACAGGCGATAACCGTTTGGTAGTCGATAGCGCAGGGCAGCACAAAACCGTCGTTGTAGTCAGTGTGTTCGCCAATCAGGTTCACGCGCCCGGGAGCCTGGATAACATGGCTTGCGGGGTAGCCGAATGTGTTAGCAAACAGCGAGGAGGTTTTATCTTTCAGGCTCATTATTATTCTCCGGATTCGCGAAAATGGATGTCGCTGACCGCGCGCAGTTTTTCGGCCGCCTGCTCAGGCGTTAAGTCGCGTTGAGTCTCCGCCAGCATTTCATAGCCCACCATAAATTTTCGTACTGTGGCAGAGCGTAACAGCGGCGGGTAGAAGTGAGCATGAAGCTGCCAGTGCGGATTCTCTTCGTGACTGAACGGCGCGCCGTGCCAACCCATTGAGTACGGAAAAGAGCAGTGGAACTGGTTATCGTAGCGGCTGGTGAGTTTTTTCAGCGCCAGCGCCAGGTCTGCACGCTGCGTATCGCTTAAATCGGGCAGGCGCAGCACCTGAGTTTTTGGCAACAGCAGCGTTTCAAACGGCCAGGCCGCCCAGTACGGCACTACCGCCAGCCAGTGCTCGGTTTCCACTACCGTACGGCTGCCGTCAGCCAGTTCGCGCTGCGCATAGTCGAGCAACATCGGCGAGCCGTATTCGGCAAAATAGTCACGCTGACTGGCGTCTTCACGTGCCACTTCATTGGGCAAAAAGCTGTTGGCCCACACCTGACCGTGCGGATGTGGGTTTGAGCACCCCATCGCTGCGCCTTTGTTTTCGAAGACCTGTACCCATGGATACTGCTGCCCCAGCTCAGCGGTTTGCGCCTGCCAGGTACTGACC
>JALAGK010000250.1 GCA_022712475.1 Enterobacteriaceae bacterium | reverse complement strand
CGTAAGCAGCGCCGGGCGATGGTCTTTATCCGCGCTCGCAGTTCATGAATGCCAAAGGGTTTGCTGATGTAATCATCCGCCCCCAACTCCAGCCCAACCACGCGATCGATTTCTTCGTCTTTAGCCGAAAGAAATACTATGGGGATATGCTCATTGTGGCGGCGAATTTCGCGGCACACCGTATAACCATCCATTTCAGGCATCATGATATCGAGTAAAACAAAGTCCGGTCCACTGCGGTGGTAACACTCAAGTGCGGCGCGACCATCCGGTGCGGCAATCAACGTATAACCTTCCCGTGACAGCGCATCAACCAGCCCCTGGCGGATATGAGTGTCATCTTCGGCAATCAGTATTTTCATGTTTCTATCCTTGAGGCAACACCAGGGTAAAGCACATACCCGGCTGTTCTGTGGTAACGAGAATGCGTCCTTGCAGGCGTTGCGCCAGCTGTGAGGCGATGGTCAGCCCAATACCAGTACCAGAGACGCCTTCAGTAATGGATGATTTGACCCGATAAAACGGACGAAAGATCATCTTCAACTCTTGCTCAGGTATACCAGGGCCATAGTCACGTACGGCTATCTCCACGTTCTCACGCACAAGGCAGACAGCAATATCAATACGTTTTCCCTGGGCAGCATATTTTTCAGCATTACTCAGAAAGTTACTGATGATTTGGGTGAGAACATCGCTGTCGCTATGTAACACCAGATTTTGCGCACAGGTAATGTGCATCTTCATGCCTTTAGCCTGCAAGGCCGGCGTGAAGATGTGCACAATGTCGGTTATCAGGCGTGCAATATCCACCTGTTGAACATGCAATTTGGGTGAGCGCGTGAAGGTGAGGATATTTTGAATAAGCCGCGATAAACGCTGACTCTCCTGGGTAATGACATTCACATAGCGCAGTTCACGTTCCTGCTCATCATCCAGTCCTTCACGCAAGAGTTCAGCATAGAGCGTAATATTGGTCAGCGGTGTTTTCAGCTCGTGTGACACCTGACTTACGAAATCTACCTGCTGACGTGCCTGGCGAGCGTTGCGGGTATATTCCCGCCATAACGAAAAACCAATTAACGCGACTGCCGCCAGGAGCAGTACAAGTAATACCCCGCCCCATATCCAGATATGATTAAGCGGTGCCTTTACGCCATAGACATTCACTTTCCATGTAGTGAGGGGGTAATCCAGCGTAACGCTATCCAGTAACGTCTGCTGGGTTAACGCTGTCTGGTCATTCAGGTAGAGCTGACGACCGTTTTCCGTCACCTGCACAATCAGCCTTGTCGCTTCATGGCTGACCTGCACGCTATTTGCCGTGTCCATCATCAGCTGTACGTAAGAGAGACGAAACCCGACAATGGCATCCCCCTTCTGTCGCCAGTAAATCAGCAACGGCTCCTGCGTTTCCTGAGTGATAAACCACCCTGCCTGCGGGACGTTTTGTTCACTGCTGGCCATATGACTGGCAAGCTGGCTGGGATCGTTGACCAGTGGAGTAAGCTTGCGAACCCACTCTTTTTCTTCATTGGTTAAGGGCGCACGTTCATCGGGATAAATAAGCTGATGCTTACGCAGGGTAAACACATCAACAATACTGTCGTCGTTTTCTTTAAAAGCACGCAGCGTCGCAGCATCATCCGGGTTAATAAAATCGCTGATGGCATGTAAACGCGAGGCCCTTTGTTGCAGATGATTTTTAATGACGGTGACGACACTGGCGGTTTGCGCTTTTGCCAGATTCTGCATCTGGTTTTGACGCAGTAAAACTTCGTGCTCAAGCGTGCGGATGCCCAGATAAGCAAGCAGAACAAAAAATATCAGCGTGATAACAAGATAAATCAGCTTACTTCTGAACATCCAGCACTCCCTGCGGATCAGTTGGCTTTCGAGCTTTGCGTTTTCGTGTTATAGGTTTTTTCTTTCAGCAGCTTGCGCGAGGAGTCTGTGCTCATGCTGTCCATGCTCTGCAACAGTTCATAGTTTTCCTGAACGTTTTCTTCCACCTTCTTAACGGCTTCTGGCGCGGCGACACTCAGTGACCCCATCATTTTTGAGTTGTCGCGTAGTACTTGCTTCGCCTCATCCATTTTACCCTGGTCGATAAGCTTTAAGGCACGCTCGTTCTCAATGGCTGATTTTTGAATCGCAGAATCTACAATCACCTCGTCTACCTGCGCTTTACTGGCATCACTGGCAGAAGCGGTGTAGCTAATGGTCATTTTGTCGTTCCAGCGCTCTTTCGCGTGCGTGACCAGGTTGTCGTAACTGACGCTAACGTCGCCAAGCGGTTTACGTTGCGTTGCGCTGCCTTTGGCTGGCAACACTTCCAGCATGACAAATTTTTCCTGATTGGCGTAGAGCTGGTTCAATTTGACCGTCACGGTATTGCCGCGAATTTCGCCTTCGCGACCGAGCAAGCGCAGCGGCTTCACATTATCTGCAATGTTGATCGTCACAACGACATCCTGTGCGACTACGGACATCACATCGCCAAATTCATGCGCAAAGGCTTTTTCCAGAGACTGAGTATTTTGCACAAAGACATGATTACCGTCGCTATATTGTGCAATGGCTGCCATCAGGTCTTCGTTATAGCCTGCGCCAATACCCATAGTGGTAATAGCAATGCCCTTACGTCCGGCAATTTTGCCCAGTTCGGCCAGTTCACTTGTCGAGGATGGACCTGTGTTAGCCTGCCCGTCAGACAACAGTATCATGCGGTTAATATGGGCTTTATCGAGAAATTTGCTGGCCTCATCAATACCACGACTGACGCCAGCAAACAGGGCTGTGCCGCCACGGGAGGTCAGCCTTTCGCGAATCTGGCTGATGACTCGTGCTTTATTGCTTAGCTTAGCGGCAGGGACAATCACATCCACGACGTGATCATAGATAACTACCGAGAGTGTATCCTGGCTGCTCAGGGTATTTACCGCCATAATCGCCGCTTCTTTGGCTTTTTCAATGCGATCACCACTCATAGAACCGGAGCGGTCAATAACCAGCGCGAGGTTGATAGGGATGCGTTTTTGTGTCGCGATGGTAGGAAACCCCGTCAGTGACACTTTCAAATAGTTTTTATCCTGGGTATTTTCCAGCACCACCGGGGAAGCCAGTTGAGCTTTGATAGCAACTTTCTGAGGAGGCTGGACAACGGATTGCGCGTTGGCTCCCACCGCCGTCACAAATAACCCCAACATCAGTGCTGTGCAGACATGTTTCAGATTCACAATGTATCTCCTTGTCAAAAGAATCGACTCCATTCTTAAGTAACCCAGGCACCAATTGGTCTGCTATCTGTATAAAGTTGTCAAAATATTGTCAAAAACAGGTGCTCACGTCTGGTTAAGAGAATGAAACATTATACGG
>JALAGK010000249.1 GCA_022712475.1 Enterobacteriaceae bacterium | reverse complement strand
GCTTTAACAATATCGCTACATCACTGGATAGCGGAGGCGGCGTGAATTTCCAGCAATTAAAAATCATCCGCGAGGCAGCGCGATGCGACTTCAATTTGACCGAAGTGGCCGCAACGCTGTATACCTCGCAATCAGGCGTGAGTCGGCATATCCGCGAACTGGAAGAGGAGTTGGGCGTAGAGCTGTTTATTCGTCGCGGCAAGCGCCTGCTGGGGATGACGGAACCTGGCAAGGCGCTGCTCACCAGCGCCGAGCGCATTCTCAATGAAGCGGGTAATGTGCGTCGGCTGGCGGAGCTATTTAGCGATGACGCTTCTGGTGTGCTCACCATCGCAACAACACACACGCAGGCGCGCTATAGCTTGCCTGCTGTGATCAAAACCTTCCGTGAACATTATCCGGGTGTGCGTCTGGAGCTTATCCAGGGTACGCCCGCTGAGATTGATGCCTTGCTCCAAAGCGGGGCGGCAGATATCGGGATTGCCAGCGAGCGGTTGAACAACGATCCGCAGCTGGTGGCCTATCCGTGGTTGCGCTGGCATCACAGCTTGCTGCTGCCGCAGGGGCATCCGTTGTGCAACATATCGCCGCTCACCCTTGAGGATATTGCCGCGTGGCCGCTGGTAACGTACCGGCAGGGAGTTACCGGGCGCTCGCGTATTGATGAGGCGTTTATGCGCCGCGGGCTGACGCCAGATGTAGTACTGAGTGCGCAGGACTCAGACGTAATTCGCACTTACGTGGAGCTTGGTCTGGGCATTGGTCTGGTTGCGGAGCTGGCGGCGGGCATTGAGGATGACAATCTGGTGCAGCGCGATACGCACCATCTGTTTGGCGCTAATACCGTCTGGCTTGGATTACGTCGCGGCCAGCTTCAGCGTAACTACGTCTGGCGTTTTATTGGCCTGTGTAACCCGTCGCTGACAGCAGAAGAAATCAAGCGCCAGGCATTGACCGGTGAGCCGGATTACCAGATTTAACTTTCTCCTATTGGCATACAAGGCTAAGGGCACCAGCAGGCCCTTAGCCCCGGGCAAACCGGCCTGCTGGTAGGACCTGCGTCGTTAGATTCATTCGGCCCTGAATATTTCACAGGCATGCTTTGTAATATGTGCGTAAGCAGTGTCGGAAAGGTGTCTGTCGGTAATAATGCTGGTGAAGCGTGAAATAGGTAGTGCCATAAAGGTGGCAACCTGATTAAATTTAGAACTGTCGCACAGCAAAATATTTTGATTACTCACCCGGCTTACCGTTTCTTTCACCGGTACTTTGTTCTCATCGGGTGTGAAAATCCCGCGGAAATCCCAACTGCTCGCGGAGATAAACGCTGTATCTATCGCCAGATGGCGCAGCGTGCGGGCGGCAGACTCACCTACGCAGGAGCGGTTTTCACGGCACACGGCACCGCCGGTGTGGATAACCTGACATTGGCCGGATTCAATTAAAAGACTGGTGATTTCAAAGTCGTTGGTGACAATCTGTAAGTCGCTGCGCTCAAGCAACTCGCGCGCCAGTGCCAGCGTGGTCGTCCCGGCGTCCAGGTAAATGCAGCTACCCTGTGCAATGCGGCTGGCTGCCAGCTTGCCGATAGCTTCTTTTTCTGCGCTAAACAACGTGCTTTTGATTAAATGGCTGGGCTCTGTTGCCAGGCGGCTTGCAGAGCGCACACCGCCGGTGACGCTAACCAACAAGCGCTGTTCCTCGAGCTTACCGATATCGCGCCGAATGGTCATGTGCGATACACCCAGCGTTTCTACCAGCTCATTAATGCTGACCACGCCGCGCTGAGCCAGCACTTCCAGGATTTTTTGATGACGTTCAACCGGAATCAAAAGCCTGTCCCTCTTACCATTTTTTCACATGTCATTTTGATGTCTCCCGTGCGCCTCACAGCGTCACTTTACATTTTTACGCATAATTTCATGGTTAATGTTTGATTTTAACGCGTTGCCGGCCATTTATCAGCCTGTGCTGGGTGTGAATTTTTTATAAACCACTTTCTCTATACGTGATGTTTATCACTTATATTCACATCGAAGGCTCGTATTCTACCACAATGGAACATAAATTAACTTAAATTCACAAGGTGGCGTTATGTCTGCACACTACAATGTCTGCGTTATTGGTCTGGGGTCTATGGGGATGGGCGCTGCGCGTTCCTGTATTCAGGCGGGTTTGAATACCTGGGGCGTGGATATCAACCCCCAGTCATGCCAGGCACTGCTGGAAGCGGGGGCGAAAGGCGCGGGGAGCAATCCGGTGGTGTTTGCCCCTGAGCTGGATGCCGTTGTACTGCTGGTGGTCAATGCCGCGCAGGTTAACGCCATTCTGTTTGGCGAGAATGCGCTGGCACCGCACCTTAAGCCCGGTACGGCGGTGATGGTGTCTTCCACTATTTCTGCTGATGATGCCTGCAAAATTGCAGAGCGCCTGGCACAAAATGGGGTGCTGATGCTGGATGCGCCGGTCTCCGGTGGGGCCATTAAAGCTGCGCAGGGTGATATGACTGTCATGGCGTCCGGCGCTGAAGAGACCTTTACTCGCCTTGAGCCAGTGTTAAATGCCGTTGCGGGTAAGGTTTACCGCATTGGCAGCGAGATTGGTAAAGGCTCAACGGTGAAAATTGTGCATCAGCTGCTGGCGGGTGTGCATATTGCCGTGGCCGCAGAAGCCATGGCGTTGGCCGCCAGAGCGGGTATCCCACTGGAGACCATGTATGACGTGGTCACTCATGCTGCCGGTAACTCCTGGATGTTTGAAAACCGTATGCAGCATGTGCTGGACGGCGACTACACGCCGAAATCAGCCGTGGACATCTTTGTGAAGGATTTGGGGCTGGTAAGTGAAACCGCCCGCACGCTCAAATTCCCGCTACCGCTCGCCAGCACCGCACTCAACATGTTTACCTCAGCAAGCAATGCAGGCTTTGGGCGTGAAGATGACAGTGCGGTGATCAAAACGTTTTCCGGCATCACCCTGCCTGGCGCAAAAGGCGAGGAGGCATAACATGCAGCTTGGCGTTATTGCAGATGACTTTACAGGAGCGACCGACATTGCCAGCTTTCTGGTGATTAACGGTATGTCCACGGTGCAGCTTAACGGCGTACCGGCAAAAGACACGCAGATTGACAGTGATGCGGTGGTTATCAGCCTCAAAAGCCGTTCGTGCGCGGTTGAAACGGCGGTGAGCGATTCGCTTGCTGCGCTCAGGTGGCTGCAACAGCAGGGCTGCCAGCAGTTTTATTTCAAATATTGCTCCACGTTTGACAGCACAGCGCAAGGCAATATCGGTCCGGTGTTGGATGCGTTGTTAGCTGAGCTTGGTGAAAGCCAGACGGTTATCTCCCCGGCGTTACCGGTTAACGGGCGTACAGTCTACCAGGGCTACCTGTTTGTGGGTGAAACGCTGCTCAATGAGTCCGGCATGCGTAACCATCCCGTCACACCGATGGATGATGCCCATCTTGGGCGGTTGATTGAGCGCCAGGCGCGCGGCAAAGCAGGGCTTATCCCGTTTGCTGTTGTGAACAGCGGTGCAGATGCCATACGTGCGCAGTTGCGTGCGCTTAAAGAGACCGACGTGCGCTACGTGGTGCTGGACGCCCTGACGGAAGAACATCTGGTGGCACAAGGCGCGGCGCTTGATGACATGAAACTGGTATCGGGTGGATCAGGGCTGGCGATTGGGCTGGCGCGCCACTGGGCGTCACGTCATCCTTCTCGCGAAGACAGCGCGCAGGCCGGCATGCCGGTTGCCGGGCCTGCGGTGGTGTTCTCAGGCTCATGTTCTGTAATGACCAATGTGCAGGTGGCGGCCTATCAGGCGGTGGCTCCGGCAAAAGCGGTGGATGTGCAGGCCTGTGTGGAAGATGTGTCTGGCTATGCCGCGTCGCTGTGCGAGTGGGTGTGTGCTAATGCAGGAAGCGCGCTTGCTCCGATGGTATATGCCACCGCAGAGCCGGAGGCCTTAAAACGTATTCAGGCAAAGTTTGGCCGTGAAAGCAGCAGTATTGTCGAGCAGCTATTTGCGAAGCTTGCTGCGGCGTTAAAACAGCGTGGATTTACGCGCTTTATTGTCGCAGGTGGTGAAACTTCCAGCATTGTGGCTCAGACCCTTGAAGTGGAAGCTTTCCATATAGGTCCGGTGATTTCCCCAGGCGTTCCGTGGGTTCGCGATACCCGCCAGCCGCTTTCGCTGGCGCTTAAATCCGGTAATTTTGGCGATAAAGACTTTTTTGCCCGCGCTCAACAGGAGTTTGCTGTATGACCGAACAACAACTGCGCGATGAAATGGTGCGTATTGGTGCCTCACTGTTTGAGCGTGGATACGCCACCGGCTCGGCGGGCAACCTCTCTTTGGTGTTGCCGGATGGCAATATTCTGGCAACGCCGACAGGCTCTTGCCTGGGTACGCTCAACGGCGCAACACTTTCTGTGGTCACGCCCGACGGTGAGTGGGTTTCGGGCGATAAGCCGTCCAAAGAGATTATTTTTCACCGCGCGGTTTACCAGAATAAACCTGAATGTCGTGCCATTGTGCACCTCCACAGCCACTATTTAACGGCGCTCTCTTGTCTTGAAGGGCTTAATAGCCAGAACTGCATCCGGCCATTTACGCCTTATGTGGTCATGCGCGTTGGGGATGTGCCGGTGGTGCCTTACTACCGTCCGGGTGATAAACGCATCGCTGAGGATCTGGCGCAGCTGGCACCCCATTACAATGCGTTTTTACTGGCAAACCACGGTCCGGTAGTGACCGGTAGCTCCTTACAGGAAGCGACCAACAGCACCGAGGAACTGGAAGAAACCGCACGATTGATTTTTACCCTGGGCGAGCGCGCTATTCGCTATCTCACCCCGGCTGAAGTTGACGAACTGAGATAATAACTATGCCAAAATTCGCAGCAAATCTGTCCATGCTCTTTACCGAGCTTCCTTTCATGGAGCGCTTTAACGCCGCCGCCCAGGCGGGGTTTGAGGCCGTGGAGTTTCTGTTTCCTTATGAATATCCGCTGGCGCAAATTAAGCATCAACTTGAGGAAAATAATCTCAAGCTGGTGCTGTTTAACACCCCGCCTGGCGATGTAAATGCCGGAGAGTGGGGCGTGGCCGCTGTGCCCGGCAAGGAGGCGCTGGCGCGTGAACAT
>JALAGK010000248.1 GCA_022712475.1 Enterobacteriaceae bacterium | reverse complement strand
TCTGGCGGGAAAAACCATGTGGCGTGGATAAAGAATGGACGAAAAGTCACTTCACCTGTTCGGTATGACAAAAACGCGCGGCCCCCGGAAAGTCGCCTTTGACCGGGGGCCGCGTTGTACGTTATGCCGCCAGAGGCGGGATTACGCTTATTTTTTCAGGTGCTGCGGGAATGTCATTTCACTGTAGCGCACAAAACGCGAGCCTTTGACAATCTTGTAGCCAAACCAGATAGCAAAGAATAGCGGCAGGCCAATATAGGTTGCCGTTACGCCAATCCAGTCGATACGGTCTGCAAGGAACGCTTCGTAGTTCTGGCCAAGTGTGATAATCAGGCACAGCACAAAAGCGAAGATAGGCCCAACCGGGAAGAAGCCCGAGCGGTACGGCAGATCGTTAATATCGTTACCTGCCAGCACATAGCCACGACGGAAACGATAGTGGCTGATGGCAATCCCCAGCCAGGCGATAAAGCCCGTCATCCCGGAGGTATTCAGCAGCCACAGGTAAACGGTCTGGTTACCAAACATAGAGGTCAAAAAGCACAGCCCGGCAACCACCGTTGTTGCATACAGCGCATTGCGCGGCACGCCACCTTTAGAGAGCTTTGAGAAAATGCGCGGCGCTTTACCATCGCATGCCAGCGTATAGAGCATACGGGTGGAGGCATACATGCCGGAGTTGCCCGCAGACAACACCGCCGTCAGGATAACCGCGTTCATCACCGCCGCCGCAGACAACAGGCCTGCGTGCTGGAACACCAGCGTAAACGGGCTGACGCTGATGTCTTTCACATCGTTACGCAGCAGGCTCGGGTCCGTATACGGGATAATCAGACTGATAATCAGGATAGCGAACACATAGAACAGCAGGATGCGCCAGAACACCTGACGCACCGCGCGCGGAATGTTCTTTGCCGGGTCAGCGGATTCGCCCGCAGCAATGCCAATCAGCTCGGTGCCCTGGAACGAGAAGCCGACTATCATCGCCACGCCTATCATAGCAGCAAAGCCACCGGCAAACGGCGCATCGCCCACACTCCAGTTGCTCCAGCCCGCAGGCTCGCTGCCTTTGAAGATGCCCATAATCATCAGCAAACCGGTGATGATAAAGATAACCACCGTCGCTACTTTGATGAGCGAAAACCAGTATTCCGCTTCACCGAAGCCTTTTACAGAGATGTAGTTGAGCAGAAACATAATGCCGAGGAACAGCGCACTCCAGATCCAGCCTGGGGTGTCCGGGAACCAGTAGTTCATGACCAGCTGCGCCGCAACAAGGTCGACAGCGATGGTTACCGCCCAGTTGTACCAGTAGTTCCAGCCCAGCGCGAAGCCAAAGCCCTCTTCTACATAGTTCTGACCGTAGGTGGCAAACGAACCTGAAACTGGCATATAAGCCGCAAGCTCACCCAGACTGGTCATCAGGAAGTAAACCATCAGACCAATAAGGATATAGGAAAACAGCGCGCCGCCAGGGCCCGCCTGAGAAATGGTTGCGCCGGAAGCCACAAAAAGACCGGTACCAATGGAGCCACCGATGGCGATCATCGTCAGATGACGTGCCTTAAGCTCGCGTCGCAGACCGGATGGTTGCGTATTATTATCTTGAGAAACCATAGAAAAATGCTGTTCGTCCAAAAAATGAGGCGCGATTGTAGCAGAAACCCCAAAAACCGCCCGAGTGAAAAGCGCTGTTATAAGAGACCTTCATGATAGCGGCATCATTATAAGTAAAGCAGCGAATGGCCCTTCTGGCGTACGTTTTACGGTTGCGCATCGCAATAGCGTAAAAATCGCAGCAGCGCGCTGGACAGATGCTTCTGGCGATGATGAATGCGATACAGCGTGCGTACCAGGCGCGGCAACGGCACAGGGATTTCCACCAGCGTACCGCTTTGCAGCTGCTCTTCTATGACACGCCGCGACAGACAACTCACCCCCAGCCCATGACGTACAGCGTGTTTGATGGCCTCAGAGTTACCCAATTCCATTGCCAGGCGCAAGCGCGGCAAATGCGCCAGCAGCAGATAATCCACAATTTCGCGCGTGCCTGAACCCTGCTCACGCAAAATCCACGGCGCATTCGCCAGGTTTTCCAGCGTAACTGGCATATTGAGCAACGCAGCCCCCGGGGCTGCAAATACCACCAGCTCATCTTCCAGCCATGGCTCGGTGACAATATCAGGTGTATGGCACGGCCCTTCAATCAGGCCGATATCCACGCGGAAATCCATTACTGCGTTTATCACGTCCTGACTGTTGCCCACGCTCAATTCCAGCGGCAACGTTGGGAAGTCGCGGCGGTAGCGGGCAATGGCCTCCGGCAGAATGTAGTTGCCGATAGTGCTGCTGGCATACACACGGATAGCGCCGTTGTCCTCACGAAAAAGCTGTTCGATTTCGCTTGCCTGCTCCAGCAGCGCCACCGTGCGCGGGTACAGCAGCCGCCCGTGCTCATTCACCACCAGCCGTTTACCGACACGGTCAAACAATTGCACCCCAAGCTGGCTTTCCAGGTCTGCCAGCGCAGCGCTGACCGCCGACTGGGACAGCGCCATCATCAGTGAGGCCTGAGTGGTAGAACCGCTTTTCAGCACTTCAGCAAAAACTTCAAGCTGGCGCAGAGTGATAT
>JALAGK010000247.1 GCA_022712475.1 Enterobacteriaceae bacterium | reverse complement strand
CGCCAGGAAATCGCCGCCCGTTGGTCGGTACGCTCACCTCCCGGCCCTTAGCCTGCGGCCGGCTCGACTCGACGTCCTGTCTCGTTTCGCCTCAGACCGCCATCCTTGGCGGTCTGACCTTGTCTTCCTGCCTACGGCTCGCCGATTTCAGGAGGGGCAGCAAACCACAGACGGTGTGCTTGTGCGTTTTAAAGGCGATAAAGGGGCTATCAATGAATAAAAAGAAAAGAGGCCCGATAATTCGGGCCTCAAAGGGAAGTGATTTTTAAAGCATCAACATGAATGTTGCTTCACAAACATGCTTAAGTTACGGCCACTTAGCCTGAAGGCTGCCAGGAGAGTCTCACACTTCCTGGTTATTCTTCAGCGTCAGCAGCAGGCCGTCGCGGCGCATTGCGGCGGCTTCTTCCGGCTGATTCAGCTTCTCCAGCGTATCGGCAAGCCAGGCGTAATCATACGCATCCGGGCGCTGTTTGAGCGCGGCGCGGAAAGCAAAGCTCGCCTCACGCCATTCGGCATGTTTCATCAGCATCTGACCTAAGGTGCTCCACAGAAGGGGGCGATCGCCGTGGGTTTTGATAAGCTGACGCAGTGCTTTCTCTATTTGCTCCGGATTGGCGGTTTGCAGGCGTGGGATGAGCATCACCAGCGCATCGCTGTATTCGCGTTTCAGACCTTCCAGAATGATTTGCTGGGCCGTATTGTAGTCTTCACAGGCAATCAGGTGTTCAGCCATGGCGACTTGTAACGCCGGATTGTGGCGAGTTTTACGGCTCTGGTTTTTCCACCAGGCTTTCAGTCCTTCGCTACCTTGCTCGGCACGCGCCTGATCCATCAGCCCTATCCATGCCTGTTGCTCGAGCGCGCTGCGGTGCGCATCGTCACCCACCTGCGCTTTTTCCATAGAATAGAGAATATCCAGCAGCGAGCTCCAGGCGCCAGTACGGATATACGCCTGTTCGGCCAGGCGCAGCACTTCAGGGTGGCGCGGCGCGACTTCCAGCAGTTTATCAACACCGTGGCGGGCGGCATGGTTTTCATTACGGGCAAGCTGCAGACGCACGCGGGTGATTTCGACCGGGATCGGGTCGTCATTCGATATTTCTGCGGCGCGAGCCAGATGCTGGCTGGCACGGGCATCGTCACCGCGCTGTTGGGCAGCTTCTGCGGCCAGCAGATAATTCACCACTGGCTGCTCTGCATGGTCGGCGTTTTTCGCCAGCAGCTTTTCCACCTGCTGATAATCGCCTTCAGCGAGCTTCATGAGCGCCAGGTTAGTTTGCTTACTGGCACGGCGGCGTTTACGCCCTGTGAACCAGCTGCGGGTACGTGAACCAGTGCGGAAAATCCGGCGCAGCAACCATTCAAGTGCGAACAGCACCAGAATCAGAGCAAACAGCATAATGCCAAGTGCGGTAATGCTGGTTTCAATGTTCCAGGTATTGGTCTGGATAAGCACGTAGCCCTGATGGCCGGCCAGCATTGGCCCCAGGATGATGCCTGCGATCAGCAGGAGAAACAGCAGGAGAACTTTTAACATCATCATTCTCCCTGCGGTGTAGCTGTGTGTGGTTGAGCCGGCTGAGGCTCAGACACGGCTGGCGTGGGTGCTGGCTGTGAGGTAGCCATACTGCGCATGCGGCTGTTCAGCAGTTGCTCCAGCACCGGCTGGCTTTGTAGCGAATCTGGCACGTCCATCTCAATGCTCTGCTGGCTTAAATTATCGAGCTCATCGAGAAACGCTTTTGTTGTGGCGTCATTGGTGTCGTAGTAAGCACGTACCCAGGTGGCAACGGTATCAATCGACTGCTTATAGGTTTCGCTTTGATGGCGCGGTACGGCCTGAGCGGCAACCAACAGACGCGAGCGGATATTTTCACGCAGGTAGATATCCTGGTTTGGTGCCAGCAGTGGTACATCGCTGGTGTCGCGCCGGCGGATAGTAATGAAATTATCCATAAAATTGCGCCAGCTTTTCGTCAGATTCTGACGCCATTCGCTGAGCGAGGCGGAAACTTCTGGGCTGTCTGCATCCATCGGCGCGGCGTCGTCATCGTTGTCGCTCAGGCGCAGGTCATCAATCTGGTTTGACAGCTGGTTAAGCTTAAGAATGATGCCGTCGAAATCCACCTGGGCTACGCCCGCCAGACTTGAGATATCTGCGGTGAGCGTTCGACGGGCATTAATGAGGCTCGGATCGTTCATTTGCGCCAGGCTTTCATCGGCACTTTTGAGCAGCGCAACGGCGGTAGTGATATCCTGATCGCTCCAGAGCTTACGCCCGGCGAGCTTCACCAGAAAATCGGCCTGGGCCAGCAGCCAGGTTTTAGCATCGTTACTGGAAATGGCGGTGAGCTTATCGCGCGTTTCGTCCAACGTTTTTGCCATAGCCGTCATGCGGGTTTGCGCCTCATCCAGACGCGTGGCCTGCTGTTTGACCAGCGCTTCCAGCTCGCTTTTTTGCTGATTCTGCTGCTGCGCAAGGGCGGCAAGCTGCGTGCTCAGCGTTTTGTTTTCCGTCTGCTGGCTGTCGTTTTGCTTTTTGCCCCAAGTGTAAGCCCCGGCGCCTGCGGCTAGCGCAATCGCAATAGCTATCACGCTCAGCGCAATGCTCGCCGCACCACCGCGGTTTTTCTTTGCCACGGGTTCCGTTGAGACCGGCTGCGTTACGGTTTTAACCGTCGCTGGGGTTTCTTCCGGCATGGCGGAGGATTCTTTTTGTTCCGTCATTATTCATCCCATATTTCATGTTGTTGTAGCGCGCGCAGCAGCGCGTCGTTATCTGCATTATCCGCAACTCTGACGTCCTGCCAGCCTGATTCCCTGGCCTGGGATGCCAGACGCTCGCTGACGACCACCATTCGACAGCGTAATAGCCAGTTGTCACGATACCACTGCGGAATCATTGTCCAAAGCTGTGTCAGCATTTCACCGCTAGTGACAACCAGCGTATCAACACCACGCTCGCGCCAACGATGGGCTTCTTCTGCTCCATCATAGTGTCTGGCGCAGCGCTGATAGCATTCGCAGTAAGTGACCTGCGCGCCGCGTGCGCGCAGGGTGTCCCCTAATAACTCACGTCCGCCGTTACCACGCAGGATAAGCGCTTTCTTGCCTTCAATGGCTTGTAATTCAGGTAATTGTAGCAAGACTTCGCTGATTTCCCGATCGCGCGGATAATTTATCGTCAACGCGCTGACTTTGTGTAGAGCCAGCGCTGTTGGGCGGCCAATAGCAAACCAGGCGGGCGCGCTGGGCCAGCGCAGGTTTTCGCGCATAAGCATCGCGTTGGCGTGCTCAACGGCGTGCTGAGACAGCACGAAGCCCAGATCGCCTTCACCCAGCGACTGTAATAAACCCGGCAATATCGCCAGCTCACGTCCGGGAGAAAACTCGATTAAAGGAAGGCTCCAGGCCTCCCGCCCCAGCGCACGCAAGCGTGCGACCAGATCATCGCCAGCCGGAGAAGGGCGGGTGACCAGAATACTCATGCCGGTGCGTTCCCGTTATAAACGTCGGTCAGAATTTCCCGGGCACCGTTGTTCAGCAGCTCTTCTGCCAGAGAAACGCCAAGAGATTCGCCCTCTTCTGGCTTACCACGTCGTTCGCCACGGATAATCTGTGAACCGTCCGGCGCGCCCACCAGCGCACGCAGCCACAACTCGCCGTCGATAATCTCAGCATAGCTACCGATAGGCACCTGGCAGCCGCCTTCAAGGCGCGTGTTCATGGCGCGCTCGGCGCGCACGCGCAGCGCGGTGTGCGGGTGGTTAAGCGGGGCGAGCAGCGAACGAGTCCATTCATCGTCAAGGCGACATTCAATCCCCACCGCGCCCTGGCCCACGGCCGGCAGCGAGATTTCCGGGGCCAGCGCCTGGCGAATACGGTCTTCCATCTTAAGGCGTTTAAGCCCGGCGACGGCAAGAATAATTGCGTCGTACTCACCGGCATCGAGTTTACCCAGACGCGTGCCGAGGTTGCCGCGCAGCATACGGATTTGCAGATCTGGACGGGCGCTGAGTAGCTGGCACTGGCGGCGCAGGCTCGACGTACCGACCACGCTACCGTGCGGCATATCGTCGAGGCTGGCGTAATGATGAGAGACAAACGCATCGCGCGGGTCTTCGCGCTCACAAATAGTGACCAGCCCCAGCCCTTGCGGGAACTCAACAGGCACGTCTTTCATGGAGTGCACGGCAATGTCGGCACGGCCTTCCAGCATGGCCAACTCAAGCTCTTTGACAAACAGACCCTTGCCTCCTACCTTTGCAAGCGGTGTGTCCAGCAGAACATCGCCTCGCGTCACCATAGGCACCAGCTCTACGCTGAGGCCGGGATGCAACGCCTGCAGGCGGTCTTTAACGTAATGTGCCTGCCACAGAGCCAGTGGGCTCTGGCGTGTGGCGATTCGTAATACTTTGTCTGACATGCTTATTACCGTAATAACTGTTTACTGCCCATCCTACATGGTTCCACCAGGGCTGTCAGTTGCAACGGCGCGGTGCAAAGGGATACAGGTCAGGAAACTTTTCAGGAGAATGAAACCGTTGGATAGATGCTACACTGTGTGTAGTGCATCTTTCTTTACGGTCAACCGGCAAGGTGTTAAATTGATCACGTTTCCAGCAATTGTCAGCCAAATTACGATAACCACTCATGGCGGTCCTTGGAAACGGGTCTATCTAAAATACTGAAATCATCAGGCGATACGTCTTTTACCTCTATATTGAGACTCTGAAACAGAGGCTGGATGCCATAAATCAGCTGCGCGTGGATCGCGCACTGGCGGCGATGGGACCTGCATTCCAGCAGGTGTACAGTTTGCTGCCTGTGCTGTTGCATTACCATCATCCGCTGATGCCCGGTTATCTTGACGGTAACGTTCCCTCCGGCATTTGCCTCTACACGCCTGATGAAACCCAAACCCACTACTTACAAGAACTGGAACTGCGCCGCGGTTTACCGGTACAGAAAACCCTGTCTGGCGAACTGCCGATAACCGGCGTGTATTCCATGGGCAGCACGTCGTCCGTTGGGCAAAGCTGTTCTTCAGATCTGGATATCTGGGTTTGCCACCAGTCCTGGCTTGATAACGCCGAGCGCCAGCTGTTGCAGCGTAAGTGCAGCCTACTGGAAAGCTGGGCGGCCTCTCTTGGCGTTGAGGTTAGTTTCTTCCTGATAGATGAAAACCGTTTCCGTCATAACGAAAGCGGCAGCCTTGGCGGCGAAGATTGCGGTTCTACCCAGCATATTTTGTTGCTTGATGAATTTTATCGCTCAGCGGTACGCATGGCGGGTAAACGTATTCTGTGGAATATGGTGCCGGTTAATGAAGAAGCGCATTACGACGATTACGTGATGACGCTCTATGCCCAGGGCGTCCTGACGCCCAACGAATGGCTGGATCTCGGCGGGCTGGGTTCGCTGTCAGCAGAAGAATACTTTGGTGCCAGCCTTTGGCAGCTCTATAAAAGTATCGACTCACCGTATAAAGCAGTGCTGAAAACGCTGCTGCTTGAAGCCTATTCCTGGGAATACCCTAATACCCGCCTGTTGGCTGAAGACATCAAACAGCGCCTGCATGACGGCGAGATCGTCTCTTTTGGTCTCGATCCGTACTGCATGATGCTTGAGCGCGTCACCCATTACCTGACCCAGATTGACGATACCGCGCGCCTTGACCTAGTGCGCCGCTGTTTTTATCTCAAAGTATGCGAAAAGTTGTCGCGCGAACGCGCCTGCGTGGGTTGGCGACGTGAGATTCTCACCCAGCTGGTTCGCAGCTGGGGCTGGGATGAGGAACGCATCAGCGTGCTCGATAACCGCGCCAACTGGAAAATCGACCGGGTCCGCGAAGCGCATAACGAACTGCTCGATGCCATGATGCAGAGCTACCGTAACCTGATTCGCTTTGCGCGGCGCAATAACCTGAGCGTCAGCGCCAGCCCGCAGGATATTGGCGTCCTCACCCGCAAACTTTATGCGGCGTTTGAAGCGCTACCGGGCAAAGTGACGCTGGTGAACCCGCAGATTTCCCCGGACCTGTCTGAGCCGCACCTGACCTTTATCTATGTACCGCCGGGCCGCGCTAACCGCACCGGGTGGTATCTGTATAATCGCTCGCCGAGCATGGACTCCATCATCAGCCATCAGCCGCTGGAATATAACCGTTATCTCAATAAGCTGGTGGCCTGGGCCTGGTTCAATGGCCTGCTGACCTCACGCACGCATCTGTACATTAAAGGCAATGATGTGTGCGATTTAGCGAAACTGCAGGAAATGGTGGCTGATGTATCGAGTCACTTTCCGCTGCGTCTGCCTGCTCCTACGCCAAAAGCGCTCTACAGCCCGTGCGAAATTCGCCATCTGGCGATTATCGTCAACCTGGAATATGACCCAACTGCGGCGTTTCGCAACCAGGTTGTGCACTTTGATTTCCGTAAACTCGATGTCTTCAGCTTTGGTGAGCAACAGCAGTGCCTGATTGGCAGTGTTGACCTGCTTTATCGCAACTCGTGGAACGAAGTGCGAACGCTGCACTTTAACGGCGAGCAGGCGATGATTGAGGCGCTAAAAACCATTCTTGGCAAAATGCACCAGGATGCGGCGCCGCCGGACAGCGTGGAAGTGTTCTGCTATAGCCAGCATCTGCGCGGCCTGATGCGCACACGCGTACAGCAACTGGTCTCTGAGTGTATTGAGCTGCGTCTGTCCAGTACGCGCCAGGATGCCGGGCGTTTTAAAGCGCTGCGTGTGGCGGGGCAGACCTGGGGACTGTTCTTTGAGCGCCTTAACGTGTCGGTTCAAAAGCTTGAAAACGCAGTGGAATTCTACGGCGCGATTTCTAATAACAAACTACATGGCCTGTCGGTACAGGTTGAAACGCATCACGTACAGTTACCGCCGGTGGTGGATGGCTATGCCAGCGAAGGGATTATTCAGTTCTTCTTTGAGGAAACCGGCGATGCGCAGGGCTTTAACATCTATATTCTGGATGAAAGCAACCGCGCTGAGGCGTATCACCATTGTGAAGGCAGTAAAGAAGAACTGGTGCGCGACGTCAGCCGCTTCTACTCATCGTCCCATGACCGCTTTACCTGGGGCACCAGCTTTGTGAACTTTAACCTGCCGCAGTTCTACCAGATAGTGAAGACCGATGGCCGCCAGCAGGTGATTCCATTTCGTAATCAGCCGCTGCGCCCGGTTGTCGCCGAGACAGCACCCGACGACGATGCCGCCGAGCCGCCGTTGATGCAGCACTACCTGTCCTGATTAGCGAAAGCTGACGGGCTCGCCCGCCTGTTGTGAACAGGCCTGTTCGAGCAGGCTCCAGAACTCTTCGCCTGAACGGTCGCACATCCAACTGCCGTCTTTAAGGCTGAAATGGTAGCCGCCGCTTTTAGTCGCAAGCCACACCTGATGTAGCGGCTCCTGGCGGTTAATGATGATTTTGCTGCCATTTTCAAAACTTAGCGTAAGTACGCCGCCGTTAATTTCGCAGTCAATATCGCTGTCGCCGTCCCAGCCATCCAGGCGCTCTTCAATGGTCAACCACAGGCCGTCAGCCAGGCGGTGGAATTCACTGTCGTTCATATCGGTTTCTCGTTGCAGGTTGTGGCGGCAGTATAAAAGCAATGCAGGAGCATGGGAACCGTGTACCGTTGCGTCAGGCTGGCAAAAGATATTGCTTTTCAGTGTTCACCTGCGATGATAGTCAGAAGTACGAATAATGACAGGCAACCGATAATGAACAAGATTTTCTGTCCGCTGGCGCTTGGGCTGGCACTATTTACCCTGGCCGGTTGTGGGCTGAAGGGACCACTCTATTTCCCCCCTGCAGATAAGAAAGCGTCGGACACGCAGACCACCACGCAACAGCAGCAGCCGACTATGGACTCCACCGTTCCCGATCGTAACGATCGTGGCGTAGACAATGGTCCGACCCAGGT
>JALAGK010000246.1 GCA_022712475.1 Enterobacteriaceae bacterium | reverse complement strand
CACCACCGCCGTTACCAACCCAAGCACGGCCCCCAGCGGCGGCCAGATTCCGACATCCTGCCCAAACGCAGCCAGCAGAAAAAACACAGACTCCAGCCCTTCGCGCGCTACAGCAAAAAACACCATCAGTACCAGCGCCCAGCCCTGGCCCGTGCGCTGATGCATGGCTTTGTCCACCGCCTGTTCCAGCTCACCACGCACGTTGCGCGAGACTTTGCGCATCCAGAACACCATATACGTCAGAACAATGACGGCAATCACAGCCACAATGCCCTCAAACAGCTCCTGCTCTTTTTGCGGGAACTCGCCGGTGGTTTCATTGATGAAGATACCCAGCCCCAGACACAACGCAGCGGCCAGAAAAACACCGGCCCACACAGCCCCCAGCCATTTACCGTACCCGGTGCGTTTGAGATAGCTGGCAATGAGGCTAACGATGAGCGCGGCTTCAAGGCCTTCGCGCAACATGATAAGAAAAGGAACAAACACAGTGATCCCCCCAAAGCTGAACTAACGTCAACCGATGAAAAGAAATGTAAATTTTAATGATAGCGATTATCATTAGCGAAAAAGAAAACACAAGAAAAATCTGCATGGCGCAGAAAGGTTGATGAGGGAAATGCGAAGCGTCCCAGCATTGCTATGCCAAAACGCGTGACAAGGTGCTGCCGATGGCGAAAACAACTCAGGCCCGCAAAGCGGGCTTGAGTTGTGACTACATAATGATTTTAGTCCGTCTGTAATGTTGATGGCGGCGCGGAATGGTAATGCTCGTTAGCCTCATTAAAGCGCTGCACCATTTCAGGCGTCGGCGCTTTACCCAGCAAACTGAATACCACAATGCCTATGCTACCAAAGATAAAGCCAGGGATAATTTCATACAGGTCCAGCCAGCCGAAATGCTTCCAGACAATCACGGTGACAGCCCCAATAATCATACCAGCCAGCGCACCGTTGCGCGTCATGCGTGACCACATCACTGAGAACAGCACGACCGGGCCAAACGCAGCACCAAAGCCCGCCCAGGCATAACTCACCAGGCCCAGCACGCGGTTTTCCGGGTTAGCTGCCAACGCAATGGCCACCAGTGCGACCACCAGCACCATCGCACGCCCTACCCACACCAGTTCTTTCTGTGAGGCATTTTTACGCAGGAAGGCTTTATAGAGATCTTCGGTAATAGCACTGGAGCACACCAACAGTTGGCAGCTCAGGGTCGACATCACTGCCGCCAGAATAGCAGACAACAACACACCGGCAATCCACGGATTGAACAGAATCTGCGTTAATTCAATAAATACGCGCTCGCTGTTCTGGTTTACCGCAGACGCGAATTGCGGGTTGTTATTGAAATAAGCAATACCAAAGAAACCCACTGCAACCGCACCTGCCAGACACAGTATCATCCACGTCATACTGATGCGCCGCGCGTGTACAATGGTGTGGTGAGAGTCAGCGGCCATAAAGCGCGCCAGAATGTGCGGCTGGCCAAAATAGCCCAGGCCCCAGCCCATCAACGAGATAATGGCAACAAAATTCAGCCCCTTGAGCATATCAACGTTTTCAATGCTCTTTTGCTTAATCACTTCCAGTGAATCACCCAGGCCACCTACGGCCAGAATCACCATCACTGGAGTAAGGATCAGCGCAAAAATCATCAGGCTTGCCTGCACGGTATCTGTCCAGCTTACCGCCAGGAAACCACCGATGAAGGTATAAATAATGGTTGCCGCCGCACCGGCCCACAGCGCGGTTTCGTAGCTCATACCAAAGGTGCTTTCAAAAAGACGCGCCCCTGCTACCACACCGGAGGCGCAATAAATGGTGAAAAACACCAGAATCACCAGTGCGGAGATAATGCGCAGCACGCGACTTTTATCCTGAAAGCGTCCGGTGAAATAGTCCGGTAGCGTCAGCGCATTGTCGTTCACCTCAGTGTGTACACGCAAACGCCCAGCCACCAGCTTCCAGTTAATATAGGCCCCCACAGTTAGGCCAATAGCGATCCAGCTTTCGGAAATCCCGGCGATAAAAATGGCGCCCGGCAACCCCATCAGCAACCAGCCGCTCATATCTGACGCCCCTGCAGACAATGCGGTAACAAAGCTGCCGAGACTGCGGCCGCCAAGGATGTAGTCGTCAAAGTTTTTGGTTGACCGCCAGGCGATAAACCCAATAAGAATCATGCCAAAGATATAAATCAGGAAGGTCACCAGCATTGGCGTACTTGCTGTCATTCGTCTTCTCCACTTGATGTATCCGGGCAGGTGTCACCCGGTAAAAACCGCCGGAACGAAGCAGTTTTTTTGTTGTCGTTTGCGGTTCAACCATACTGCCGCAAGCCTTTTTTATTAACAATCAACGTAACAGATCATTTACATATAATGCCGCGGCGGAACAGTTTTATTTTCCACCAGGTTGCACTCGCTCACGCTTTTGGCAGTTGCACCGCCAAAAACCGTTAACCAGCGCAGAAAAAACGCCCTTCTCTGAGAACTGATGAGAAAAGCATACCGTCTGTGACATATCACCCCACATTCATTTTCAGGGTTGCAGGCACGGTCACATTTAACACGGTTGCACAAAGTTGCAACATGATGGATATTTCGTGTCAAACACACCATACAAAATGAAAACAGGAGTTGACGGCATGGGGACAACGACCATGGGGGTAAAGCTGGACGAAGCGACCCGCGAACGTATTAAATCCGCGGCATCGCGCATTGACCGCACGCCACACAGGCTGATTAAACAGGCAATTTTCAATTACCTGGAGCGGCTGGAGAATAACGAAACCCTGCCGGAACTGCCAGCGCTGTTAAGCGGTGCCGCTAACGAAAGCGAAGAATCCGCGCCGCTTACTGAAGAAACCGCGCAGCCGTTCCTCGACTTTGCCGAGCAGATTCTGCCACAATCGGTCAGCCGGGCGGCAATTACCGCCGCCTGGCGCCGCGCGGAAACCGACGCCGTACCAATTATCCTCGAGCAGGCGCGCCTGCCTGCCGATGTTGCCGAGCGCACACACAAGCTGGCGCATCAGT
>JALAGK010000245.1 GCA_022712475.1 Enterobacteriaceae bacterium | reverse complement strand
TGGTATCGCGATATGTATCGCTATCAGCAGCTGGAGGCGGCGCTGGATGAAGACAGCGCGCCAGAGGAGGCAATAGGGCATGCGTAGTTTTGGTCAACTCTGGCCCACGCTCAAGCGCCTGCTGGCGTACGGTTCGCTGTGGCGTCGACCGCTTGGGCTCGCGGTATTAATGTTGTGGGTAGCGGCGGCGGCAGAAGTCAGTTGCCCGGCGCTCATTAGCTATTTTATTGATAACGTGGTGGCGCAGGACCGGGTATCGCTCAGGCTCGCGGTCGGGCTTGCCTGCGCGTACCTGATGTTGCAAATTCTTGCCGCCTCGCTGCACTACTTCCAGTCGCTGTTGTTCAACCGTGCGGCTATTGGCGTGGTGCAGCAACTGCGTACCGATGTCATGGATGCCGCCTTGCGCCAACCGCTGAGCGCGTTTGATACCCAGCCGGTTGGCCAGCTGATTTCGCGCGTCACGAACGACACCGAGGTGATTCGCGATCTCTACGTCACCGTGGTGGCCACCGTACTGCGTAGTGCTGCGTTGATTGGCGCGATGCTGGTGGCAATGTTCAGCTTAAGCTGGCGCATGGCGCTGGTAGCGCTCATTATCTTCCCGGCGGTACTGATTGTGATGTTTATCTACCAGCGCTACAGCACGCCGATTGTGCGACGTATGCGCGGCTATCTGGCCGACATCAACGACGGGTTTAACGAAGTCATTAACGGCATGGGGGTGATTCAGCAGTTCCGCCAGCAGGCGCGCTTTGGCGAGAAAATGCATCATGCCAGTTACCAGCACTACCTGTCGCGTATGCAGACGTTGCGCCTTGACGGTTTTCTGCTGCGCCCGCTTTTGAGCCTGTTTTCTGCGGCAATTTTGTGTGGATTGCTACTGTTGTTTGGCTTCAGCCCGGCGGGAACCATTGAAATTGGGGTACTGTATGCGTTTATCAGCTATCTCGGGCGACTTAACGAACCTCTGATTGAGCTAACCACGCAGCAGTCCATGCTGCAACAGGCGGTGGTGGCCGGGGAGCGTGTGTTTGAACTGATGGACAAACCGCGCCAGCAGTATGGTGACGATATTCGCCTGCTTGAGAGTGGTAAAATTGACATTAACGGCCTGTCGTTTGCCTATCGCGATGACCGGCTGGTGCTGCAGGACATTAATCTGCATGTGCCATCTCGCGGCTTTGTTGCGCTGGTGGGGCATACCGGCAGTGGTAAGAGCACGCTGGCAAATTTGCTGATGGGCTATTATCCGCTCAGTAAAGGGGAGATTCGCCTTGATGGACGCGCGCTACAAAGCCTGAGCCACGGCGCGCTACGCCAGGGCATCGCGATGGTGCAACAGGACCCGGTGGTACTGGCCGATACTTTCTTTGCCAACGTGAGCCTCGGGCGTGATATCAGCGAAGCGCAGGTGTGGCAGGCACTGGAAACGGTGCAGCTGGCCGCACTAGCGCGCAGCATGAGTGAGGGCATCCACACTCGTCTTGGTGAGCAGGGTAACAATCTTTCAGTTGGGCAAAAGCAATTGCTGGCGCTGGCGCGCGTGCTGGTGGATGCACCGCAAATCCTTATCCTCGATGAAGCCACGGCGAACATTGACTCCGGAACTGAGCAGTCTATTCAGACCGCACTGGCGGCGGTACGCCAGCGCACTACGCTGGTGGTTATTGCTCATCGCCTGTCGACAATTGTTGATGCCGATACCATTCTGGTGCTGCACCGCGGTCATGCGGTAGAGCAGGGCAATCATGAGCAGTTGCTGGCCGCGCGCGGACGCTACTGGCAAATGTATCAGTTACAGTTGGTCGGTGAAGAGCTGGCCGCATGCGGACGCGAAGAGGCGTTGGCGAACTGATGCACTAAAAACGCGCGTTGTGTTGTTTTTTTTCTCTGCTGGTGCAGGGGAGAGGGTCGGGGCGCACCATTATGGTGCGTCTTTTTTAACCGTTGCTTCTTTCGCGTTCTCTTCTTGTAAACGTACTGCATAGTATCTCCCTTGCAGCGGTCTTTATTACTTCTGGCACGCCCTTTGCTTTATATGAATCGTCTTGTTGCTTTTAGTCAATTCCGACGGGGGATCTATGAAGCTGATTACCGTAGTAATCAAACCATTCAAACTTGAAGACGTGCGCGAAGCGCTTTCTTCCATCGGCATTCAGGGGCTGACGGTGACGGAGGTGAAAGGCTTTGGGCGCCAGAAAGGTCATGCAGAGTTGTATCGTGGTGCAGAGTACAGCGTCAACTTTCTGCCGAAAGTCAAAATTGATATCGCGGTGGCCGACGACCAGCTTGATGACGTTGTCGAGGTCATTAGCAAGGCGGCCTACACCGGCAAAATTGGCGATGGCAAAATTTTTGTCGCCGAACTGCAGCGTGTAATCCGAATTCGTACCGGCGAGTCCGACGAAGCGGCACTGTAACGGCTTTTGTGACGGGGATAATCAGATGAAAAAAATAACGATGCTTTACGCCGCGCTCGCACTGCTGCCAGGTCTTGCCAGTGCGGCGCCGGCGGTCGCTGACAAGGCCGATAACGGATTTATGATGATAAGCACGGCGTTGGTACTGTTTATGACCGTGCCGGGACTGGCGCTGTTTTATGGTGGCCTGTTGCGCGCTAAAAACGTGCTCTCAATGCTGACCCAGATTACTGTAACGTTTGCGCTGGTGTGCGTGTTGTGGGTGGTTTACGGTTATTCGCTGACATTTGGCGCAGGTAATAACTTTTTTGGTAACGTCGACTGGGCGTTATTGAAAGGAATCAAGATAACGGATGTGATGGGCAGCATTTACCAGTACATCCACGTGGCC
>JALAGK010000244.1 GCA_022712475.1 Enterobacteriaceae bacterium | reverse complement strand
GCGCCCCCCGCGCTCTGGGACGACATTTGTTTCAGGCCAGACATCTGCCCGAACTGACGCTCCAGCGGGGCGGTAATGGCTGATGTCACCACATCCGGGCTGGCGCCGGGATAGAGCGTAGTGACCTGAATGGTAGGGTAATCCACTTCCGGCAGGGCGGAAACCGGCAGGAAGCGATAACCAATTATCCCGGCCAGCATAATCGCCACCATCATAAGCGTGGTGGCGACCGGGCGCAGGATAAACAGGCGCGACGGGCCGCCTGTGGCGCTGGGAGGTAATACCTGCATCAGGAACGCGCTCCCTGGGCTGGACGGTCAGAGCCGTTGCTGTCGCGCGGTGGCGCGTCGTTGTTGTTACTGCTACCTGTGCTGGCGTCAGTTTTAGTCTCACCGGTACCGGCTGCCTGCACCACTTCCACGGTTGCGCCTTCGGTCAGTCTGTCAATGCCGTCGGTCACCACGCGGTCACCTGCGGACAGCCCGCCGGTAATCACCACTTTGGTGTTGTCCTGAATGCCTGTGGTGACCAGATGTTTGCTGACTTTGTTGTCAGCGTTAAGTACCCAGACAAAATGGCCATCGTTGCCCATTTGCAGCGCCGCAGCAGGAATGACCACCGCATCATGCTGGGTATCCACCAGCATGCGGGCGTTGACGAACTGATTGGGGAACAGTACATCGTCAAGGTTCTCAAAACGTGCCTTGAGTTTGATGGTGCCGGTCGTGGTGTCAATCTGGTTGTCGAGGCTCAGGAGCTTACCGGTGCTGAGTTTCTGCTTGTTGGTACGGTCCCAGGCTTCAACACTGAGGGTTTTACCCGCTTTTTGCGCCTGCATGATAGTGGCAATGTCGCTCTCTGGCAGGGTGAACACCAGGTCGATAGGGTGCGTCTGAGTCAGCACCACAATGCCGGTGGTATCGCCGCTGGAAATCTGGTTGCCAATATCGACCTGTTTAAGGCCCACGCGGCCATCAATAGGCGCGGTCACGCGGCTCCAGTCAAGCTGTAACTGGGCGCTGGCAACGGCGGATTCGTTGGCTTTAATGGTGCCTGCGGTTTCGTTTACCAGTGCCTGCTGGGCATCCAGCTCCTGGCGGGAAACGAGGCTTGTTTTAGCAAGTTGCTGATAACGCGCGAGATCGCGCTGCGCGTTGGCGAGCGTTGCTTTATCTTTTGCCAACTGCCCCTGAGCCTGAGCCAGAGCGACTTTAAACTGGCTCGGGTCAATTTCTGCCAGCAGGTCACCGGCTTTTACCTGCTGGCCTTCCTGGAAGTGCAGAGCGATAAGCTGGCCGTCAACACGGCTGCGCACGGTGACGGTGTTGGCTGCGGTAACGGTGCCAAGACCGGTTAAATAACGAGGCACGGATTCGCTGGTAGCGCTGGCGGCCTGCACTGGAGGCGCGGGACCGCGCATACCGCGACGCCCGGCACCTGCGCCCGGCTTCTGCTGACCGGAAGCCTGCGGTGCGCCGCTTTTGTCAGCTGCAAACTGAGAGCGCCAGAAAAAGATAACCGCGAGCGCGATAACGATAGCGCCAAACAGCCATAACCAGCGGGATTTTTTCGTGCCTTTCATAATTATTATGTCTTCTGTTCCTGAAACGATTTAGGCGAGATGATACTAGTTTAGCCAGCCTGGCTCGCCTAATGATGAAGGAAATATGGAAGAATCCAGGGATTTGTTGATGAAACAGAGAGTTTAGGTGTATTCCGCTGTGTTTATACGCGCCACAACCTCACTGCGCGGGCCGTTGTGAGTTGATGACTATCTCGCCATGTCGCGAGCCAAATGTATACGCGGGCGTTGGAATTGTCCCAATAGTGGCGCTTATGACCTTTTCTTGCCCGTTATCTTTAAAGTTTTCTCCTGCCTGGTCGATATCGCAGTGAACCCAATGGGCTGTTGAATGGTGGAGAAAGCATGTTTAGTTCGATACGTACCCGGTTGCTGATAGCGTCGACCCTGCTGGTGGTATTTTCCCTGGGCGTAAACACCTTGATTAATTACACGGTCAGCAGTCGTGCCAATCAGAACGCCGTGGATGCCACGCTGACGTCGCTTGCGGCAAGCCATGCCGAGACGGTAGAACTGTGGGTGGATATGCACGTATCGCACATTAACGCGCTCCTTCCCCACGTAAGTGATACTGTGCCCATGGCGCTGCTTAAGACGACCGAAGTGGCGGGTGGTTTTCTGAATGTTGATATTGCCCTTGCGGATAAACGTACTTTCTCCTCCGATCCCTCTGGTATTCCTGATGATTACGACCCTACCGTGCGCCCGTGGTATTTACAGGCCCTCAGTGCAGGTAAAGCGATTGTCACCAACCCTTATATGGACGTTTCCAGCGGCAAACTGACCGTGACTGTGGCGGCGCCGCGTGTTGAAGGCGGCGTAGTGCATGGCGTGGTGGCCGGTGACCTCGAGATGGCTGATGTCATTAACAACGTGCGTTCCATTCATCCCACGCCGGACAGTTTCGGCATGCTGATTGATGCAGACGGCACCATTATTGCCCACCCGCGCGATGACATGGCGCTTAAGCCGCTAAGTGCCCTTATCGAAAATCTGAGTCTCACGCAGTTGCTGGTGGCAAAGAAACCGTTGCAGATGTCTGTTGCGGGCAATATGGCCTACGTGATGGCGCTGCCTGTGGAGGGCACGTCCTGGTTTATTGTTGTCGTGATGGATAAAGCCGAGGCAAATGCCAGCATGACCCATTTGCTGCGCCTGTCGGCGGCGTCGCTATTGGTGCTGATTCTTATCTCCGGGCTGGTGGTTAACCTGATTACCCGACGTAGCCTTGGGCCGCTGGATAATATCCGCGCCTCAATGGAAGCCATTGCTGGCGGAGATGAAGACCTAACGCGCCGTCTGGCGGTGAACGGAAATGATGAAGTCGCACAAATTGCTCGTGCCTTTAACCGTTTTGTCGACAAGCTGGCAGTGGTGATGAGAGCCATTCGCGCCAGCAGTGAATCGGTACGTACCGCGTCAGAAGAAATTGCGGCCGGCACGCTCGATTTATCGACGCGTACCGAAGCCTCGGCCGCAAACTTACAGCAGACTTCTGCGGCGCTGGAGCAGATTTCTTCGACGGTTGAGAGCTCTGCCTGTTCGGCGCAGGAAGCCAATAAGGCAGTACAGGCGGCGGCTGCGGTGGCGCGTCGCGGCGGTGAGTCAGTAGGTGAAGTGATTCACACCATGAAGGACATTGAAGACGCATCGGCAAAGATAGGGAATATCATCAGCGTGATTGACGGTATTGCCTTTCAGACCAATATTCTGGCGCTCAATGCCTCAGTAGAAGCCGCACGAGCAGGTGAACAGGGGCGCGGTTTTGCCGTAGTGGCGAATGAGGTGCGAAGCCTTGCCAGCCGTAGCGCGGGCGCAGCCAAAGAGATTCGTACGTTGATTGATGCTACGGTTGCGAGCGTGAATTCCGGTGCAAAGCAGGTACAACGCTCGGGTGATACCATGCAGGAAATTGTCACCAGCGTGACGTCCGTGACCGCGATTATGGCGCAAATTACCCAGACTGCGGATGAGCAGACGCGTGGCATCAGCGAAATCAACAAGGCTGTCGCGCAACTGGATGGCATTGTGCAGCAGAATGCCGCGCTGGTGGAACAGTCTTCCGCCGCGTCCTCTGAGCTATTGGGCCAGGCGCGGGATCTGGCGCGTGTGGTGGGGCAATTCAGGATTTAACGTGTTGTCACGTATTGGCATGGGCATGGACAAACAACGTGGCTGGCGACAGTCAATTCAGGTACGTCAGAACGTTGAGTGACCAATAGCCCGGCACTTGCGGGGTAAGCCGGATTTACGTAATAAAAAAGCGCCGTCAGGCGCTTTTTTATTACAGTGTGATGATGTGATGGGGTTAATCCTGAAACACCACTTCCGCCCATCTGGCCAGTCCGGCAGTCACCGAGCCAAAGTCATCGCCGCTGGCGATGCGCGTTTGGGGTAGCAATGCTGCCAGCGCCTGGCGGATAATTGGTGAGCGGGCGCTACCGCCGGTGAGGTAAATCACATCTGGCATTTCCTTGCTTGATTCCAGCGCCAGCGTGACTTGTTCAAGAATACGTTGTAGCGGCTGGGCCAGCGCGCTCGCCAGCGCATCGCCGTTCATTTCCGTTGCCAGCGCTTCGGCGATAAACGGCAGACGCAGCGTCGTGCTGTTATGTTCCGAGAGCGCGATTTTTCCTTCTTCGGCGCAGCGTACCAGCCGGTAGCTCAGACGTTGACGCCACACTTTAAGCAGGTGCGCGACCTTCTCTGGTTCTCGGGCGTCACGGACTAAATCCGCCAGCAGACGACCGCAGGCGCTGCTGTAAAATTCACTTTGTGCCGGTACGTCGTTGATAGCCACCGCATTCCACCACGGCAGTGCGGGCAGGGCGATGCCTTTTTGCGTTTCGCCGCCGAGGCCCAGTAGCGGCATCAGTTGTTTGAACGCCACGGCAATATCCAGATCGTTACCGCCGACGCGACAGCCGCTGTGGCCGAGCAGGCTGTGCTCGCGGTCGCGACGCGTGCGCCACTGTGGTCCCATTAACAGCAGCGAGCAGTCGGTGGTGCCACCGCCGATATCCACCACCAGCACCCGCTGCTCGTCGGTTAGGGTGGCTTCAAAGTCCAGTCCAGCGGCGACCGGTTCAAACTGAAATACCACATCAGCAAATCCGGCCCGGTTTGCTGCCCGCTCAAGAATGCCTACCGCCTGGGCGTTGGCGTCATCGCCACCAGTACCCTGAAAGTTTATCGGGCGGCCAATCACTGCCTGCTCCACTCGGGCGTTGAGCTGGGCTTCGGCCTGCTGGCGAATATGCAGCATCATGGCACAGACCAGGTCTTCAAACAGTGCAATTTGCTGTGGCTTGAGGCCGCTTGCGCCGAGAAACGACTTGGGGGATTTCACAAACCAGACGTCTTCTGGGTCTTCCATATAGTTTGCGAGTGCGGCCAGGCCAAACTGCACGCTGGCAGGCGTGATAGTAATATCTTCGTCGCGGTTTACATTCAACGCACGCTTAAGTAGCGCCTGTCCTTCGTCTCCACCGGGCGTCACCTGGTGGTGGCGCCACAGCCATTCACTGATGCCTTCACGCGTGGGTGCGCAAATCATTGACGGCAATAATGGCGAATCGCCAGCCATTTTTAACATTTGCGGTGCGCCATTGCGCATGACCGCCAGCGAGCAGTGCGCTGTGCCGTAGT
>JALAGK010000243.1 GCA_022712475.1 Enterobacteriaceae bacterium | reverse complement strand
GCTCTGGATTCTGCGCCTGCGCTGGCGCACAATTGACGCCGACTTTGCCCCTATGTAGGGCAAAGAACGCCACACCTGCAGGAGAAGAAAGTATGTCATCACTGAGTAAAGAAGCGGCCCTGGTTCACGAGGCGCTGGTTGCGCGCGGGCTGGAAACGCCACTGCGCCCGCCGTTGCACGAGCTGGATAATGAAACCCGCAAAAGCCGTATCGCCGGTCATATGACCGAAATCATGCAGCTGCTCAATCTCGATCTGAACGATGACAGCCTGATGGAGACGCCGCATCGCATTGCCAAAATGTATGTTGACGAAATCTTCTCCGGACTGGATTACGCCAATTTTCCGAAGATAACCATCATCGAAAACAAGATGAAGGTGGATGAAATGGTCACGGTGCGCGATATCACGCTCACCAGCACCTGTGAGCACCATTTTGTTACTATCGACGGCAAGGCTACCGTGGCGTATATCCCGAAAGACGGCGTGATTGGGCTTTCAAAAATCAACCGCATTGTGCAGTTTTTTTCCAGCCGTCCACAAGTTCAGGAGCGCCTGACGCAGCAGATTCTGATTGCGCTGCAAACCCTGCTTGGCACCAATAATGTGGCGGTCTCTATTGATGCGGTCCATTATTGTGTGAAGGCACGCGGCATTCGTGACGCCACCAGCGCGACAACCACCACCTCGTTGGGTGGGCTGTTTAAGTCAAGCCAGAACACGCGCCAGGAGTTTTTGCGTGCCGTGCGTCATCACAGCTAATTTACTGTCAGGCAGGGGTGCATGGAGAGAAATGTCACGCTGGATTTTATTCGCGGCGCCGCCATTCTCGGCATCCTGCTGTTAAATATTGTTGCCTTCGGCCTGCCGAAGGCGGCCTACCTCAATCCCGCCTGGTACGGCGATATCACCGCCCGCGATGCCTGGACCTGGGCGCTCTTGGATCTCTTTGCTCAGGTTAAATTCCTCACGCTATTCGCGCTGCTGTTTGGCGCAGGTTTGCAAATGCTGCTTAAGCGCGGTAAGCGCTGGATTCAGGCGCGCCTGAGTCTGCTGGTGCTGCTGGGTTTTTTGCATGCGCTCCTGTTCTGGGAAGGCGATATCCTTTTGTCCTACGGGCTGGTAGGGCTTATTTGCTGGCGCATGGTGCGTGACGCACACGGGATTAAGCAGTTGTTTAACACCGGCGTGTTGTTGTACCTGCTGGGGGTTGGCATGTTGCTTTTGCTTGGGTTGATTCAGGGTGACAGTACGAGTCGCGCCTGGACGCCGGATGCCTCGGCTATTGAGCTTGAGCAGTTCTGGCGCCTTGGCGGCGGCACGGCGGCGATGCAGGAGCGACTGTCCATGCTTTCCGACAGCCTGGTGGCGCTTGGTGTGCAATACGGCTGGCAGCTTGCCGGTATGATGCTGTTGGGGGCGGCGCTGATGCGCAGCGGCTGGTTACAGGGCCGTTTTAGCCAGCGCCACTATCGACAGAGCGGCTGGCTGCTGGTGGTGCTGGGTATGTTGATTAACCTACCTGCTATTGCGGCACAGTGGTGGCTGCACTGGGATTATCGTTGGTGCGCATTTTTGCTCCAGGCCCCGCGCGAGCTCAGTGCGCCGTTTCAGACCATCGGCTATGCGGCGCTGGCGTTTGGTTATTGGTCGTGGCTGGCGCGCTTAAAAATCGTTGGCGCTATAGCCTGTGTTGGGCGTATGGCGCTCACTAACTATCTGCTGCAAACCCTTATCTGCACTACGCTTTTCTGGCGCCTTGGTTTATTTATGCAGTTGGACCGACTGACTCTTCTGGCCTGTGTACCCGCAATCTGGGCTATCAATCTTCTCTTCTCCGTGTTCTGGCTTAGGTATTTTCGCCAGGGGCCAGTGGAATGGCTCTGGCGTCGCTTAACCGCCAAAGCTGTTTCGTGACATTTATATAACGATCTAAGTCACAATCATTAACACTCTCACTGTAACCGCTTCCATTGCTGTGATGTGCTTCACGCTGTCTTTTTGTATGCGCTGACAGAATAATCGCCTCATGCAGGCAAGAGGGTACACAGATGCACGGTCAACAGCAGTTGAGGCAGATGCCATGATTACCATTCGTGATGTGGCGCGACTGGCAGGCGTGTCGGTCGCGACCGTCTCAAGGGTGCTCAATCACAGCAGCCTTGTGAGCGACAAGGCGCGCGAGGGTGTGATGCGGGCGGCATCACAGCTTGGCTATCATCCAAACGCCAATGCCCAGGCGCTGGCCACTCAGGTAAGCGACACCGTTGGCGTGGTGGTAATGGATGTCTCCGATCCGTTTTTTGGCGCTTTGGTTAAGGCGGTGGACGGTGTGGCACGCGCCCACGGTAAATACGTGCTGATTGGTAATAGCTACCACCGTGCGCAAGAGGAGCGTCACGCAATTGAAGTGCTGATCCGCCAGCGTTGTAGTGCATTAATTGTGCATGCCAAAGCGCTGGGCGATGAAGAGCTGGCCGCGTTTCTCGAGCAGGTGCCTGGCATGGTGTTGATTAACCGTGTCGTAACCGGTTACGAGGCGCGCTGCGTGGGGCTGGATAATATCAGCGGCGCACAGCTTGCCACCCGTACGCTATTGGCCGCAGGCCACCGGAGTATTGGCTATCTTGCCTCTTCCCACGGTATTGAAGACGACACGTTGCGCGGCGCTGGCTGGCGACGGGCGCTACTGGAGTACGGTATTACGCCAAATGAAGGGTGGATTGCCGCAGGCACACCGGATATGCAGGGCGGTGAAGAAGCGATGGTGGAACTACTCGGGCGCAACCTGCGGCTCGATGCGATATTTGCCTATAACGACAGTATGGCGGCCGGGGCGCTGGCGGCACTAAAGGACAACGGTATTACCGTGCCGCAGCAGCTGTCACTGGTAGGCTTTGACGATATGCCAATGGCACGCTACACCGATCCGCAATTAACCACCGTGCGCTATCCCATTATTTCTATGGCCAAACTCGCCACTGAGCTTGCGCTTAACGGTGCTCAGGGCATTAATGACCACGCGCAAAATCATGTCTTTATGCCAACGCTGGTGCGTCGCCATTCGGTGATGCAGCGCTAAAGTGTGGCAGCGATCAGCTTCCCGCATCATGACCCGATGTAACCGTTTTCAATCTGTGAGTAAATTCACAGT
>JALAGK010000004.1 GCA_022712475.1 Enterobacteriaceae bacterium | reverse complement strand
TGCCACGCGTTTGCTCCAGAGAACATCGCGCGGAGTGCAGCCAACCGGTGCCGGGCTGGCCTTTTTTCACCAGGCGCAGCTTACTCTGCGCCACGCCAGTGATGCCGTTAAAGCAGCGCAAAGTGCCCGTCTGTCCGGTCACGTGAGCGTGGGTATGGCACCGAGTACCGCTTCTGTGCTGGGGTTGCCGTTTATTCATGCCATGCGCGAACGCTACGCGGATGTGCGCCTGCACGTCGTGGAGAGTTTGTCAGGTAATCTGGCTTCGCAAATTGCCACGCGCCAGCTCGACCTGGGTATTTTATTCCAGCAGGCTCAAGCCAGTGGCTGGAGTGCCATACCAGTTCTGGAGGAAACGCTGTTTGTCATTGGTCGTCAGGAACTGCTGGCAAACCACACGGGTGACAAGATAGCGGTGGACTGTCTTCACCACCTGCCGCTTATTCTGCCCAGTACCGGACATGGCCTGCGGGCGCTGGTCGAGCGGTTTTGCGCCCGGCAACCGCATATGCTCAATTCAGTGATAGATATTGACGGTCTGGCGCTGCTGATGGAGGCAGTGCGTGGCGGTCTGGGTGTGACGATACAACCTGGCGCTGCCGTCTCTCGCCTGCATGATGAACCGTTACGGGTGCTGGCTCTGGACGCACCGGCATCACGTCGGGTAAATCTGCTGGTAAGCCTTAATGACGATGAGCTTTCACCTGCTGGAATGGCAGCCAGAATAGTATTGCTTGATGTCATGACCCGACTTGTCACGGATGGTCTCTGGCCAGGTGCTTGCCTTTACGAAATGTAAAACCCCGTTTAGCCGCTCGGTGTGTCGCTGCTCCGTCATAAAACATACAGTTCCATAACAAGTAAGTAACAATGGAGTCTGACTATGTTTGACGTGCTTGTCATTGGCGGCGGCAATGCGGCGCTGTGCGCGGCCCTCACTGCTCGTGAAGCCGGAGCCTCAGTGCTGTTGCTGGAAGCCGCGCCAAAAGCGTGGCGCGGTGGCAACTCTGCACATACCCGCAATTTGCGCTGTATGCACGACGGCCCACAGGATGTGTTGGTCGACAGCTATCCGGAAGAAGAGTTCTGGCAGGATTTGCTGCGTGTAACGCAAGGGCAAACTAACGAGGCGCTGGCGCGGCTGGTGATTCGCACATCGTCCACCTGCCGCGACTGGATGCGCCGCCACGGCGTGCACTTTCAACCACCACTTTCCGGTGCCTTACATGTCGCTCGCACCAACGCATTTTTTATGGGCGGCGGTAAAGCGCTGGTCAATGCCTATTATCGCAGTGCGGAAAATCTCGGTGTGCAGATTCGCTACGACACACCGATTGACGCACTGGAGCTGAGAGACGGGCGCTTTGTTGCCGCTCATGCCGGAAAAGAGCGCATCACTGCCCGCAGCTGCGTGCTGGCCTGTGGGGGATTTGAATCCAACCGGGAGTGGCTGCGGGAGGCCTGGGGTCAGAATGCCGCAGGCGAATGGCCCGCTGATAACTTTCTTATTCGCGGCACGCGATTTAACCAGGGCGTGTTGCTGAAATTCATGATGGACGCCGGGGCAGATACTATCGGCGAACCGTCCCAGTCCCACTGTGTGGCAATTGACGCCCGCGCGCCACGCTACGACGGCGGCATCTGTACCCGCGTTGACTGCGTGTCGCTGGGCATTGTGGTCAACCGTGACGCAGAGCGTTTTTACGACGAAGGTGAGGATTTCTGGCCCAAACGCTATGCCATCTGGGGCCGCCTGGTGGCACAGCAGCCCGGACAAATTGGTTTTTCGATTATTGATGCTAAAGCACCTGGTCATTTCATGCCGCCGGTGTTTCCCGGTGTGCAGTCGCAGACTCTTGCCGGACTGGCGCAACAACTGGGGCTGGATGCATCCCGGTTTGAGCAGACGGTTAATGACTATAACCGTGCATGCCGTTCAGGTCATTTCAATCACGCCATACTGGACGACTGTCATACAGAAGGGCTGTCACCCGTGAAGAGCCACTGGGCGCGGCCCATTGATACGCCACCTTTCTACGGGTATGCACTGCGCCCTGGCATCACCTTTACCTACCTGGGACTTAAGGTGAACGAACACGCTGCGGTGCACTTTAACGGACAACCTTCTGACAACCTTTTTGTAGCTGGTGAAATGATGGCAGGCAATGTGTTAGGTAAAGGCTATACCGCAGGCGTGGGCATGTCGATTGGCACCACCTTTGGCTGTATTGCCGGACGTGAAGCAGCCAAGGCTGCCGGGAAAAGGGAGGAGAACCATGCAGCGGCTTAATATTGATGTATTAATTGAAGAGGCTCAGGTATTGAGCCCGAATGAAGCGGAAGTCGCGCGTGTTATGCAGGTTTGTAATGCCTGTCGCTATTGCGAAGGGTTCTGTGCCGTTTTTCCCGCCATGACCCACCGGCTTGAGTTCAACAAGGCAGACGTGAACTACCTTGCAAACCTGTGTCACAACTGTGGTGCCTGCCTGCACGCTTGCCAGTACGCACCACCACACGAATTTGCCATTACGGTGCCGCAGGCAATGGCAAAAGTCCGTCTGGAAACCTACCAAAGCTACGCCTGGCCGCCGCGCTTCGCAGCACTTTATCGCCATGCCGGTATGACCACCGTACTGGCGCTGGCGGGTTGCCTGAGTCTGTTTTTACTGCTGGCCGTGGCGATGCAGGGCGGTCTGTTGCATGACCCCCTGGCCGGTAATTTCTATCGCATTTTCCCTCACGGTTTACTGGCAGCCATGTTTGGCAGTGTTTTTATCTGCGCGCTGCTGGTGCTGATGACCGGCGTGGTGCGTTTCTGGCGTGGTATTTCGGGCGGCATACCACAGGCACCAGCGGCCTTTGAAGCTGCGGGCAACGCACTGACGCTCAAATACCTCGACGGTGGTCACGGTGAAGGCTGTAACGATGAAGACGACCGTTTTACCCAACGCCGCCGTCTGTTTCACCACTTTACGTTTTACGGGTTCATGCTCTGCTTTGCCGCGACGATTGTTGCGACTGGCTATCACTACCTGCTTGGCCAGGAAGCGCCATATCCACTGTTCAGCCTGCCTGTGATACTTGGCACGCTCGGGGGTAT
>JALAGK010000242.1 GCA_022712475.1 Enterobacteriaceae bacterium | reverse complement strand
TTCTTTAACTGTAAGTCAGTGGGTTACTGACGAGAATTCGGCGGAGTACGGACAGCCAAGGCAGTGGAAATACGTCGAGAGCTTGCCAAACGGCGGTACAAATGAGCGCTTTGTACATCCTGATCGTGTCTTCATCCTTGGTGACTACTCAAACGATGCCATCGGTTTCCTTGAGCCAGGCTATAACGCTGCTGTGAGCCTGGAGAAAGTCGAGGGTGGTAGCGGGGAGTCATTCCTGAAGAACGCCGCAAGGCAGTTGAGTGTCAATTTTGAGAAAGATATCGACTTCAACAATATAGCCTCGCTATATGGCGTATCTGTCACAGATTTGCAGGATAAATTTAATGAAGTGGCAGGCGAGATAAACAGCGGTAACGATGTGCTGATGACAACCCAGGGGGCATCAGTAACGCCGCTTGTTACAGCTGTGGCAGACCCGGCTCCAACGTATAACGTAAACCTGCAAACATTCGCTGCATCGGTTGATGAGCCGGTAAAAATTCTCGTAGGTATGCAGACTGGCGAGCGGGCCAGTACCGAAGACCAGAAGTATATGAACGCCCGATGTCAGTCGCGCCGTGGTGACCTTACTTATGATATTGAGGATTTCTGCGACAAGCTCATTGGTCTGCAAATCATCGACGCAGTAAGCCAGAAAACAGTTATCTGGGACGACCTAAACGAACAAACCTCTGCCGAGATGCTGGCAAACGCCAAAATCATGGGTGAGGTCAACCAGACTTTGCAGGGAAGCGGCTTTGATCCTGCATTCAGCCGTGACGAGATCAGAACTGCCGCTGGCTACGAGAATGGCGAAGTAGCGCCGTTAGGAGAGGAGGATGACGAAGAAGACTAAACCGCCGATTCTACCGCGTAATTTTCAAGACCCTACAGGCGCTGACGCGCTTGAACGCAGGGCGATGAAGGATTTCTCCCGAAGAATAAAAAGAGTCGGTAAGGTTTATAAGGCGGCTCTCGAAAAAATACCCTCATCGCTATCAGTAAATGCGAAGTACACCTACCAGTTAGACCCCGCGTTGCTCTCCCTCATTTTCAGTGATGCCAGTTATTTGGTTGACCTGATTTTGCTGGAGGGAAATGAATATGACCTGTGGTTTTACCAGTACATCAATCTGGCTGCCGAAAAAGGCACGGGGCAGTCGTTTGCGAACCTGAGCCAACAATCGCCAGCGTATTCCGCAGGGCGCGAGTCGTTGGCTGCCCTCCTTGCCAGTGAGCCATATCAGCACCGCATGGCGCTGGTGCATGCGCGTGTTTTTGAGGAGATGAAGGGGCTGAGTGCTAACGTCAAACGCGACATGGCGCGAGTGCTTACCGATGGTGTCGGGCGCGGGCTGAACCCCAGAGAAGTGGCTCGTAATCTTACTGAACAGGTGGGTATTGAGCGGCGAAGGGCAAACCGGATCGCACGTACCGAAGTTACGACCGCACTTCGAAGGGCGAGGTGGGATGAAGCAGAAAGCTCGATGAAAGACTTCGGGCTAAACATTCGTCTGCTACATCTTTCCGCTCTCAGTCCGACAACCAGAATGCACCATGCTCTGAGGCATGCACACATCTACACGGTAACGCAGGTGCGAGAATGGTACGCAGTTGATGCTAATTCTATTAACTGCAAATGCAGTCAGGCCGAGGTGCTGGTGGATTCTGACGGAAAACCGATCCACCCAAATGTTATCGAAATGGCTAAGAAAGAATTCGAAAGCCACTGGAAAAAGATGAAGGTAAATCATTCAACGTGCTACTGCACAGGTCAGGCAGCATAGAGAGCAAGCCGCAATGAAAATTACTACGAATCATCGTTCAAAGGCACCGCCGCCAGTGGCGGATGTCGAGAATAAGCACGGACCTATTCAGGTTAACATCACAACGCAAGTTAACAGTAAATCTATCAGGCGAGAGCAGTACAACGGGCGCGAGCATCTGGTGCTGCCAAGCTACACCCTACCGGCTAACGTCGTGATGAATGGTGGGTTGTACACGCAACCTGAAATCGACGCTCACTATCAGGGCCTGGAAGGCACCCTCGCACCATTAGGACATCCGCAGGTTAACGGTCAGTTCGTGTCAGCATTCTCTCCAGAGGGCATCAATGCATGTCATATAGGCGCGTGGAACCGCAACGTTAAGAAGTCAGGTAATCGCGTCTACCTCGAAAAGTGGGTGGATGTGTCACGTGCCAGTGAGTCAGAAGGTGGTAAAGAACTGCTTGAGCGTGTCGCTGCTATTGAGCGCGGTGAAGACGTTCCTCCTATCCATACCAGTGTCGCAGCATTTCTTGATCAATTGGAACCAAATGAGCAACAGAAAGCATCTGGTGCTGAATGGGTGGCAAAAATACACAGCATGGATCATGACGCCATTTTGCTCCATGAAGTTGGTGCAGCTACCCCTGAACAGGGCGTTGGCCTGATGGTTAATGCGGACCAGGCGCAGCCACTTAAGGCTAACTCTGGCTCGCTGGTGGGAGAGTCATTCCGGGAGCGAGAACAGCGACTGGACCGAGCGGCGAAAGAGCGTTGGGCCGCTGGCGACAATCAATATGTATGGGTGGCTGATTTCACTGAGTCTCAGGCTGTCATCATCAGAAACGGCAGCAATGCTGAGGTGTTTGGTTACACGTCAGATGGCGGAAAAATAACGTTCAGCGATACAGGGTCAGCAGTAACCAGACAGGAATCATGGGTTGCGGTAGCTGCCAATAAACTCAAATCATTTTTCATGACGCAGGAACAGCCTGCAATCAACAACAAAACGGAGGGCGCCATGCCTTTAACCACTGAAGAGAAACAAGAGCTGATTAGTGAAATCGGCAAAGGTGTCGCTGC
>JALAGK010000241.1 GCA_022712475.1 Enterobacteriaceae bacterium | reverse complement strand
TGTGTTATGAAGTCATGCGTGAAATTGTGCGTGTACATCATGCCTACGATACCGATCGTTTCCTGGTCTATGCTTCTCCCACGGTTGCTGAAGCGCTGAAAGGCGAAGAGTCCCATGCACTGGCAGAAGTCGAAATCTTCGTAGGTAAGCAAGTCAAAGTTCAGATTGAACCGCTCTACAATCAGGAGCAGTTTGACGTTGTCATGATGTAATGCGGCATTGCCGCAGACAAGGAGTTCAAGGGTGAGGCGACTGCCGGGCATATTGCTACTCACGGGCGCAACGTTGGTTGTTGTTGTCGCGCTACTGGTGAGTGGTCTGCGTTTGCTGTTGCCGCATCTCAATACGTGGCGGCCTGCGCTGGTGGAGAAAATTGAGCGTGTTGCGGGTGTGCCGATTTCCGTTGAGCGTGTGGATGCAGCTTGGCAGAATTTTGGTCCGACGCTCGACGTACGCAATCTGCGTACCGGCCTTAAAGACGGCGGTAGTCTTGAAGTCCAGCGCGTAACGCTGGCGCTTGATATCTGGCAGAGCTTGCTGCACCTGCGCTGGCAGTTTCGCGATCTCACCTTTTACCAGCTGCGCATGCATATCTTTGAGCCGCTGGCGCAAAATAGCGATGGCGAGATTGAACCTGGACGTATTGCTGACCTGTTTCTGAATCAGTTTGACCATTTCGACCTGCGCGACAGCAACGTTAGTTTTGTTACCCCCTCTGGCCAGCGTGCCGACCTTACCATTCCCCAGCTTACCTGGCTTAACAGCCGTAACCGTCACCGTGCCGAAGGGCAAATCAGTTTATCGAGTTTTACCGGTCAACATGGCATTGTGCGCATGCGTATGGACTTACGCGACGAGCAGGGACTGCTCAGCAACGGTACAGTGTGGATGCAGGCTGACGATGTGGATGTCACGCCGTGGCTCAGCCGTTGGTTGAATGAAAAAATTGAACTCAGTAATGCGCGTTTTAGCCTTGAAGGCTGGATGCAGGTCGAGGGCGGCGCACCGAGTGGCGGTGACCTGTGGTTAAAACAGGGGGGGGCCAGCTGGCCCGCAGATGCCAGCGCACACCGCCTTACTGTTGATAACCTCACCGCACACGTCAGCAAAATGGACGGTGGCTGGCAGGTCGCCGTGCCGGATACGCGTATTGCCATTGACGGACAAAAATGGCCGCAAGGCTCGCTGACGCTGGGCTGGCTCCCGGCGCAGCAGGTCGGCGGCCCGAACGGTGAGCGCAGCGAGGAGTTGCGCGTGCGTGCCAGCAATATGCAGCTGGAGAAGCTGGGGCCGTTGATGCCTGTGGCAGAGAAGTTTGCGCCACGGGCCACCGAAATCTGGAAGACAATGCAGCCTAAAGGCCAGGTAGCGGCGCTGGCGCTGGATATTCCCCTTCGTCAGCTACAGAAAACCCGCCTGCAAGGACAGTGGAAAGATGTGACCTGGCAGCAGTGGAAACTGCTGCCAGGTGTGCAACACTTGGCCGGTAGCATCAATGGCAGCCTGGAAAACGGGCAGTTGGACGTTGCTATGCAAAATGCGCATATGCCTTACATCGGTGTGTTTCCCGTACCACTGGAAATTGCTTCCGGCAAGGCGACGGTGGGCTGGCTTAACAATGAGCGCGGATTTAGCCTCATGGGTAAAAACATTGACGTGCAGGCCAATGCGGTTAGGGCCAGCGGTGATTTTCGCTATGTTCAGCCAAAAGACGATGTGCCGTGGCTGAGTATCCTTGCGGGTATTCGCACCACAGATGCCGGTCAGGCCTGGCGCTATTTCCCTGAAAACCTGATGGGTAAGAAGCTGGTGGAATACCTCAGTGGCGCCATTCAGGGCGGGCAGGTGGATAACGCCACGCTGGTCTACGGCGGCAACCCTAAGTTATTCCCGTACAAGCACAATGAAGGGCAGTTTGAAGTGCTGGTGCCGCTGCGTAACGCCACCTTTGCCTTCCAGCCCGGCTGGCCTGCGCTACAAAATCTCGACATCGAGCTCGACTTCCTTAATGACGGGCTGTGGATGAAGGCACCTGCAGTCATGCTGGGCGGTGTGAGGGCCACGGCTCTGACCGCTGCCATTCCTGACTATGCCCGTGAAAAGCTACTGATTGATGCCGATATCAATGGTCCCGGTGGCGCCGTCGGACCCTATTTCAAAGACACGCCGTTGGATGACTCTCTTGCTGCCGCGCTCGACGAGCTGCAAATTAGTGGTGATGTGAGCGCCCACTTACATCTTGATATTCCGCTCGACGGCGAGCAGGTTACGGCAAAAGGTGATGTGCAGCTTCGTAACAACTCACTGTTGATTAAACCCATTGACAGTACGCTGGAGAACCTCAGCGGCAGTTTCAGCTTTGAAAACGGCAATCTGGTGAGCAAACCGTTGACAGCCCGCTGGTTCAATCAACCACTAAACCTCGATTTCACCACACGTGAAGGGCCTAGAGTTTATGAGGTGGGGGTTAACCTTAACGGTAACTGGCAGCCTGCGGCCACCGGCGTTTTGCCACCCGCGCTGAATAAAGCACTTAAAGGCAGCGTGCCCTGGAAAGGTAAAGTGGCTATCGATCTGCCTTACCATGCAAGCCCCAGTTATAACGTTGAATTGAACGGAGACCTGAAGAGTGTGAGTAGTCACTTACCATCTCCGCTGGATAAACCTGCGGGTGCCGCGTTGCCGGTCAATGTGATTGCCAAAGGCGATCTGAAGCATTTTGATTTAACCGCTCGCGCGGGCGGCAGCGGGCGTTTTAACAGCCGCTGGTTGTTGGGCGAAAAATTACGCCTCGACCGTGCCATTTGGGTGACTGACAGCAAAACACAGCCGGCACTGCCACAACATGGCGGTATTGAGCTGAACCTGCCGCCGCTTGATGGTGGTGAATGGCTGGCGTTGTTCCAGCAGGGCGCGGCGCAGGAAGTGAGTGAAAATGCTCAATTTCCCCAGGCTATCACGCTACGTACATCTGCGCTGATGCTCGGTGGGCAACGCTGGAACAACCTGAGCCTGGTGTCGCAGTCAGTAAGCGGCGGTACGCGCATCAGTGTGCAGGGGCGGGAGCTTAACGGCACGCTCACCATGCGCGATAACGCTGCCTGGCAGGCGGATATCAACTATCTCTATTACAACCCCACTCAGGACAGCGTAGTTAACGGTGCCACGCCGACAGTACTTGCAGGTAACTCGCGCGTGGATTTCAGCCGTTGGCCAAACCTTGCGCTGCGTTGTGCTGAATGTTGGCTATGGGGGCAAAAATATGGGCGTGTGGATGCCGACATTGAGATAAACGGCGATACGCTTAAGCTGAGTAACGGCGTGATGGATACTGGTTTCGCACGGCTTGATGCCGACGGTGAATGGGTAAACCGTACTGACGGTCAGCGCACGTCGCTCAAGGGCAAACTGAAGGGAAAACGTCTTGATTCAGCGGTGAATTTTTTTGGCGCGAACAGCCCCATTCAGGGTTCGTCGTTCGATGTGGATTACGATCTGCACTGGCGCAATGTCCCCTGGAAACCCGAAGAGGCTTCGCTCAATGGCATTTTACGCAGCAGCCTCGGCAAAGGTGAAATTGCTGATTTGGGAACCGGTCATGCGGGCCAGGTACTGCGTCTGTTGAGTTTTGATGCACTGATGCGCAAGCTGCGTTTTGACTTCAGCGATACCTTTGGCGATGGCTTCTATTTTGATGGTATCCGCAGCAACGCCTGGATAAAGGACGGTATCATGCACACCGATGATACCTTGATAGACGGCCTCGAGGCGGATATCGCCATGAAAGGCACCGTTAACCTGGTGAAGCGTGAGCTCAATATTGAAGCCGTTGTCGCGCCCGAAATTTCTGCAACGGTGGGGGTGGCTGCGGCTTTTGCGGTGAACCCGATAGTTGGCGCTGCTGTGTTTGCTGCAAGCAAGGTGCTTGGGCCGCTGTGGAGCAAAATTTCGGTACTGCGTTATCGCATTACCGGGCCGATTGACCAGCCGCAGATTAATGAAGTATTACGCCAGCCGCGTGAGAATGGCGCAAAATAGTGCCGATGTGGCTACCTGACCCACGCTTTTCAGGGGCGGCAGGCGGTTTACGCTCTGTCGCCCCTGTACCTTGTGCCGCGTATAGTACGTAAAAACGTGGCAAAATGCCTGGGTGCGCGTGCTTTAAGTTGACGCGAGCCGCGGATTATCCCAGGCTCACCAGATACCCCATCGCTGGGATAATAAAACGAATGAGTAATGAATAATGAGTCTGACGCTGGTTAGTGAACAACTGCTCGGGGCGCACGGCCTGAGCCATCAGGATCTGTTTTCCATTCTTGGGCAACTTTCCGAGCGCCGTCTTGACTACGGCGACCTCTATTTTCAGTCCAGCTACCATGAGTCCTGGGTATTAGAAGACCGCATCATCAAGGACGGTTCTTACAACATCGACCAGGGTGTGGGTGTGCGAGCCATCAGCGGTGAGAAAACCGGGTTCGCTTATGCTGACCAGATTAACCTGCAGGCGCTGGAACAAAGCGCGCAGGCAGCGCGTAGTATTGTGATGGAGCAGGGCGAAGGTCGCGCCCGTGCGCTTGGCGAAGTGGCCCATAAATCCCTGTACACCTCCGTTGACCCGCTCACCAGCCTGACGCGTGAAGAGAAACTGGATATCCTCAAACGCGTTGACGCCGTGGCACGCGCCGCCGACAGCCGCGTGCAGGAAGTTAATGCCAGTCTGACGGGTGTCTACGAACTCATTCTGGTGGCTGCCACCGACGGCACGCTGGCGGCAGATGTGCGCCCACTGGTGCGCCTGTCTGTGAGCGTGCAGGTTGAGCAGGACGGGAAACGCGAGCGCGGCTCCAGCGGCGGTGGCGGCCGTTTTGGCTACGAATGGTTTCTGGAGACCGTAGAAGACGGCGACGTGCGTGCCGATGCCTGGGCAAAAGAAGCCGTGCGCATGGCGCTGGTAAACCTCTCAGCCATCGCGGCGCCAGCCGGCACGTTGCCGGTGGTATTGGGCGCAGGCTGGCCAGGCGTGCTGCTGCACGAAGCAGTTGGCCACGGACTGGAAGGCGACTTCAACCGCCGTGGCACCTCGGTATTCAGCGGGCAAGTGGGCGAATTGGTAGCATCTTCGCTATGCACGGTCGTGGACGATGGCACCCTGCAAAACCGTCGCGGTTCTGTTTCAATTGATGATGAAGGTGTGCCAGGCCAGTACAACGTACTAATTGAAAACGGTGTGCTCAAAGGCTACATGCAGGACAAACTCAACGCCCGCCTGATGGGTGTTGCGCCAACCGGCAATGGCCGCCGTGAGTCCTATGCGCATCTGCCGATGCCGCGCATGACCAACACCTATATGCTGGCCGGGAAATCCACACCGCAGGAAATCATCGAATCGGTTGACTACGGGATTTTTGCACCGAACTTTGGCGGTGGCCAGGTGGATATCACCTCCGGTAAGTTCGTGTTCTCCACCTCAGAGGCTTACCTGATTGAGAAAGGGAAAGTCACAACGCCAGTGAAGGGTGCAACGCTGATTGGCTCGGGTATTGAAGCCATGCAGCAAATCTCGATGGTGGGCAACGACCTGCGCCTGGATAATGGCGTTGGCGTATGCGGCAAAGAAGGACAAAGCCTGCCAGTTGGCGTTGGTCAGCCGACGTTGAAGGTCGACAACCTTACTGTTGGCGGCACAGCCTGATGCGTCTGTCCCCTCGCGCTCGCGAGGGGATTACCCTTCTACCAGGCTGCCACTGTGCCCGCGCATGTCCTGGTACAGCTTTGCCACTTTCACAAAATATTCCGTCAGATAGTTGATGCATACCTGTACCTTCAACGGCAGTTTGTCTTTTTCCGTATACAGCGCATACACCGGGCGCGGATCGGACTGATAGCGCGGTAGCAGGATCTCCAGCTCACCGCGATTAACCTGATCGATAACCCACATCAGCGGCACGTAGGCAATCCCGGCACCAGCAGAAATCCAGCGCGTCAGCGTCATCGGATCGTTAGTGATAAACCGGCCTTCCGGCGTCAGGCGGGTGGAGATCCCTTCCGGGGCGATAAGTTCAAACTCGTTGTCGGGGCGCACGCTGTAGGTAAGCCAGGTATGGTTAGCCAGGTCGGCGGGTTTTTCAGGCGCGTCGTACTGCACCAGATAGCTTTTTGCCGCGCACACTACCATCGGCATTGCACCGAGCTTGCGCGAAAACAGGCTCGAATCCTGAAGTGTTCCAACGCGAATCACCAGATCCAGCCCGTCGGCAATTAAATCCGGTGCCGGGATACCTGTCACCAGGTTCACGGTAAGCCCCGGGTATTCTTTGAGCATGTCTGCGGTCATGCCTGCCAGCACATTTTGTGCCATGGTTGAAGAACTGCCGATGCGTAGCGTACCGGTGGGAGTATTGTTAAAGGCGTAAAGCTGCTCGTGGACATCCTGTACTTCGTGCAGCATTTTACGGCAGCCCTGGTAGTAAATCTTTCCGGCTTCGGTCAGGCCAATGCTGCGCGTGCTGCGGTTAAGCAGCTTGACCTGTAATTCATCTTCCAGGCGCGACACAGTCTGGCTGATGGAAGAGACACTCATTTGTAGTTGTCTTGCCGCCGCTGTAAAGGAGCCGTGTTCGACCACTTTTGCGAACACCGACATACGTTTTAATCGTTCCATTATTCACTCTGGCTTAAAAGTGATTTAGATCACACATTATAGATAACAGGCTCACAGTTACGGTAATATATTATTATTAACAAAACCAACACCACACTCTCGCCCGGCCAACCCTGGCCATTATTAAGCTGTGGTGAGTGGTTAACAAGAATCTGTCACCTGCTTCTCTTCCAGGATTAACATGAGCTTATTTCCGGTTATCGTGGTGTTTGGCCTGTCCTTCCCACCGATATTCGTTGAGCTGCTGCTGTCGCTGGCGCTGTTCTGGCTGGTCAGGAGCTTGCTTACCCCAACAGGGATCTACGACTTCGTCTGGCATCCGGCGTTGTTCAATACGGCGCTTTACTGCTGTCTTTTCTGGCTTGTTTCGCGCCTGTTTGTCTGAGGTTGATGTGAAAACACTAACAAGAAAAATCTCCCGCACCGCGATAACCCTGGTGCTGGTACTGATTGCCTTCATCGCAATTTTTCGTATATGGAGCTTTTATACCGAATCGCCCTGGACGCGCGACGCGCGTTTTACCGCGGATGTCGTGGCTATTGCGCCGGATGTGGCGGGGCTTATTACCAGCGTAAACGTACACGATAACGAACTGGTTAAAAAAGGCGACGTGCTGTTCACCATTGATCAGCCGCGCTACGAGCAGGCACTGGCGCAGGCCGATGCCGATGTGAGCTATTACCAGTCGCTGGTCAGTGAAAAACGTCGCGAAGCCGGGCGTCGTAATCGCTTAGGCATACAGGCGATGTCGCGTGAAGAAATCGATCAGTCCAACAACGATTTGCAAACCACGCAACATCAGTTGGCCAAAGCTGAGGCCACTCGCTCATTGGCCAAACTGGATCTTGAGCGTACCGTGATTCGTGCGCCGGCAGACGGCTGGATAACCAACCTCAATGTTTATGCCGGTGAGTTCATCACCCGCGGTGCGACTGCGGTGGCGCTGGTGAAAAAAGACACCTTTTATGTGCTGGCCTACATGGAAGAAACCAAACTTGACGGCGTACGCCCCGGCCACCGAGTGGAAATTACACCGCTCGGCGGCAATGATGTGCTGACCGGTACGGTTGAGAGCGTATCTGCGGGCGTAACGAACGCCAGCAGCACGCGCGACAGCAAAGGCATGGCAACGGTGGATTCCAACCTTGAATGGGTGCGTCTGGCACAGCGCGTGCCGGTTCGTATCCGACTGGATAAGCAAACGGGCAATCTCTATCCGTCGGGTACCACGGCGACAGTGGTGGTCACCGGTAAAGATCGCGCCCGTGAGGATATGTCACCGTTTATGAAACTCATGCACCGCCTGCGTGAATTTGGTGGATTAATATGGGTTCTTTCGCCATCTCCCATCTGCATCTGCGCTTTGCGACTAAGCTTGCCTGCGATGTGGTGCTGGCACTGTTTGTCGGCTTCCACTTCCAGCTGGAAACGCCGCGCTGGGCGGTCATGACCGCCGCGCTGGTTGCCGCAGGTCCGGCGTTTGCCGCAGGTGGTGAACCTTACTCCGGGGCTATTCGTTACCGTGGGATGTTGCGCATCATTGGCACATTTATTGGCTGTGCTGCTGCGCTTATCATTATCACCTCGCTCATTCGTGCGCCGGTGGTCATGCTGCTGGTGGCCTGTATCTGGGCAGGGTTTTGTACCTGGATTTCCTCTCTGGTGCGCGTTGAGAACTCTTATGCGTGGGGACTTTCCGGTTATACCGTGCTCATTATCACCATCAGTATTGAGCATGCGCCGCTCACCACGCCGCAGTTTGCCATTGAACGCTGTAGCGAAATCGTTATCGGGATCGTGTGCGCGATTGTGGCCGATCTGCTGTTCTCTCCGCGATCGATTAAGCAGGAGATCGACAAAGAGCTGGATGCGTTGCTGGTGGATCAATACCGGCTAATGCAGTTATGCATTGCCCATGAAGACCGCGAAGAAGTGGACAAAGCCTGGAGTGGCCTGGTGCGCCGCACGGCCGCACTGGAGGGCATGCAAAGTAACCTGAATATGGAGTCCTCACGTTGGGGACGTGCTAATCGTCGTTTGTCCGTCATTAACACATTGTCACTGACAATGATCACCCAGGCCTGTGAAACCTTCCTAATTCAGAACACGCGTCCGGAGGCGATTGCCGACGAGTTTCGCGAACTGTTTGCCGAGCCTGTCGAAACGGCAGCAGATGTCCACAAGCATCTTAAACGTATCCGCCGTATCTTTTCCTGGACCGGGGAGCACGGTACGCCGATAACGCTCTACAGCTGGGTTGGGGCGGCCACCCGTTATCTGCTGATTAAACGCGGCGTGATCAGTAACACGCGTATCAGTGCGGTAGAAGAAGAAGTGCTAAATGGCGAAGCCGTGGTTAAGCCGGAATCTGCCGAACGCCACCACGCCATGATTAACTTCTGGCGCACCACCGTCTCGTGCATTCTCGGCACGTTGTTCTGGCTATGGACCGGCTGGACCTCTGGTAGCGCGGCGATGGTGATGATTGCGGTCGTAACCTCGCTTGCGATGCGTCTACCTAACCCCAAAATGGTGGCGCTGGATTTTGTTTACGGTATGCTAGCCGCCCTACCGATTGGCACATTCTATTTTCTGGTGGTCATGCCTAACACACAGCAAAGTATGCTGCTGTTGTGCATCAGCCTGGCGCTACTGGCATTCTTTATTGGTATTGAGGTACAAAAGCGGCGTCTCGGCTCCCTTGGCGCGCTGGCGGGCACCATCAACATTCTGGTGCTGGATAACCCAATGACCTTTAAGTTCAGCACATTCCTCGACAGCGCCCTGGGGCAGTTGGTGGGGGTGGTGCTGGCGATGATGGTTATCCTGCTGATTCGTGATAACTCGCGTGAGCGCACCGGCCGCACACTACTCAATCAGTTTGTGTCGGCAGCGGTATCGGCCATGACCACTAACAAAGCGCGGCGTAAAGAGAACCATCTCCCGGCGTTGTATCATCAGCTATTTTTGCTGCTGAATAAATTCCCCGGCGATATTGCCAAGTTTCGACTGGCGCTGACGCTGATTATTGCGCACCAGCGTCTGCGTGATGCGCCCATCCCGGTCAACGATGATCTGTCCGCCTTCCACCGTAAGTTACGCCATACCGCTGACCGGGTAATCAGTGCGAGTAGTGATGAGAAGCGTGCCTTGCGCTTTCAAAAGCTGCTGGATGAGCTGGTTATTTACCAGCAAAAGCTGCACTACTGGGATGCACCACTGCAGGTCACTGAACCAGTTGAACGCCTGACCAGTATCCTCAATAAATACAAACACGCTCTCACCGAAAGCTGATAACACCGTGAATGCGCCGACGCTTTGCGTCGGCTGAGACTGATGCCTTATCTTATTCTGGCGTAGACAGGATGGATAACACCCAATAAAAAATAAGGAAAATCAATT
>JALAGK010000240.1 GCA_022712475.1 Enterobacteriaceae bacterium | reverse complement strand
CTGTAACACCGTGTGGTTTATTCATTAAAAAAGCCGGGCGGTGAAACCCGGCACAGGCACAAACACCCTACCATGAAGGTTCAGGTATGAAACCAGTCGTCAGCGCTTTCCCAGGTTTCCTGCAGAATTTCACTGATGCGCTCTTTGTCTTCCTTTGTGGCACCTATTACCGAGAGGTTATTGCTGGCGGCATAGCGCACCAGCACTTCACTCGGATAATCCGGAAACGCGTTTTCAATACGACGCGCAAGCTCGCCATTCAATGCATCAATAGCGCCGCCTGGCAGCGTAGTGGTTTTGGCAATAGTAACTTCAATACGCATGGTGACCCCCTGTCTTTAATGCTGTACATATATACAGTTAATATTCATGCCTTGCAACAGGGGGAGCGAAAAATAGCGTTATATTTTAACCGACCAGGTTAATGTTTCACCGGCCAAAAAAGGAACAAGCGTGTCATCACTCAGTGCGATACTTTCGACAACCGTCTGCGGCTGGCGCACCAGCTCGATATAATCGCTATTGGCTTCGAGCCCGTAGAAGCGCGGGCCGTTCAGGGAGCAGAAGGCTTCAAGCAGTGGCAGTGCATCTAACTCTTCAAACACAGTGGCGTATGCCGCAAGCGCAGTCGGTGCGTTAAAGCAGCCTGCGCAACCGCAGCATGCTTCTTTACGGTGACGAGCGTGAGGGGCTGAATCGGTACCCAGGAACACGCGGTCGCAACCGCTGGCAACTAACTCACGCAGTGCCTGCTGGTGTACGTTGCGCTTAAGTATAGGCAGGCAGTAGAGGTGAGGGCGGATGCCACCTACCAACATATGATTGCGGTTAAACATCAGATGTTGCGGTGTGATAGTGGCGGCCAACTGTGAGTTACCTTCGCGCACGTACCAGGCGGCTTCGCGCGTAGTGATGTGCTCAAAAACCACCTTCAGCCCCGGCAGTCGCTGGCGCAGTGGTTCCATGACGGTTTCAATAAAGCGTGCTTCACGGTCAAAAATATCAATATCGGCATGGGTGACTTCACCATGTACCAGCAGCGGCATACCTATTTTTTCCATACGCTCCAGCACTGACATAATGGCATCAACGCTGGTGACGCCGTGGCTGGAATTGGTGGTCGCGTTGGCCGGATACAGTTTTGCAGCAGTAAATCCGCCGTCATTGAAGCCGCGTTCCAGCTCCTGCGGGTCAAGCGTATCGGTCAGATAACAGGTCATCAGCGGCGTAAAATGATGGCCCTGCGGAACGGCATTGAGGATGCGCTGACGGTAGTCGCGCGCAGCATCTACGCTGGTGACAGGTGGAACCAGGTTCGGCATCACAATCGCGCGGCCAAAAGTTGAACTGGTATAAGGCACGACGGTTTGCAGCATCTCACCATCGCGCAGATGGAGGTGCCAGTCGTCTGGGCGGCGGATTTTTAATACCTGGGTCTGGTTAGTCATGAATGTGCTCCGGCTTGAGGGAAATCAGTCAACAATGGGCTGTTTTACGCCGGGCACTAAGGATAAGCGGAAACGTTTACGTTTGCACCCTTTGGTGAAAAAATAGTAGTCGAGTGCGTGCAAGTGTGAATGCAGAGGTGTTGTTATCAACTCTCTGGCTGCGTCACGTTCATGCCGCTAGCTGCCAGAGAAAAGCGATTAGTCTGTAAAAGGAATCAGGATTTGACCGGGTTTTATTTCAATTCCTTTCGCCAGTTTTTTTGCCAGAGCTTCACCTTTACTGCGATCTTCGCTCAGCACATAGGCTGGTTTTTGATTGAAGTAACTGCGTAACGACTGGTTCAGGTAGGGCACTATCGTTTGCAACACCGACTGCATTTTTTGGGGGTCGACCGTGGCGTTCATCACTTCCATCTCCTGCAGGTAAATCGCGCCTTCCTGCTGATTAAAGACAGGCAGTGCCTTGAGCGTCAACTTCATGGTGGCTTTCTGGTTGCCAAACAGCGAACTCATATCAAGCTGTGCATCGCCGTTAAGGGTGACTTTATTGGGTTCTTCACGGCCAATCTGGCTGGTGAGATTGGTCAGCACAATGTGTGCCTGGGCAACGCCAGGGAGCCCAATATCTTTTTCAAAATTGCCACGCTTAGCCAGCGCCTGGTTAATTTCTTGCTCGCCGATAGTGTACGACGTCAATTGATTACAACCTGTCAGCAGAGCGGTGACGACCAGCGTCACGGCGATAAGCATTTGTTTCATAGCAATCCTCTTTTGCATGCCGATCGAGCGATCGTGACACAAAGCAGCATCCGGCACCAGCCGAGAATAGACCAGCGGACAAAACTGAAAGCGGCCCCGCGCAGGCAGGGCCTGTTGTCACAACGCGCGTGACGTCAGCAGGGTAATCTGGGTTTGCTTTGCCATATTGTCGCGGTAGTCCGCCACACGGCTGGGGTAGTCGACGCCTGCGACCAGCGTCAGGCTACGTAGCAGCGGAAAAAGATGAATATCATCATCAGAGAGCTCCCCGTTTACGGCGTTAGGTTGCTCAATAAGTTTATCGAGTGCGCGTAAGTCGCTGCTGATGTTCTTTATCAGCCCACTGGAATGGGCGAGGTGGTCGGCAAAGCTGCCAATGGCGGCTTCTTTTTTACGTGTGAAATACGCGCGGGCTTCGGGGGTGGCAAATTCATCAAACGGCGCTTTCGCGATGCGTGGCAGCAGAAGATGGTTGATATAGCCATTCACTTTGCGTAACCACTCTTCAAGACGCGGGCTACGCGTGCCGGTCAGCAGTGGTTTGCCGTCAATTTTGTCTACATAGTGCACAATATCCATGCTTTCAGTCATATAGCGACTATCGTCCTTTTGCAGAATGGGCACTATCTTTTTGCCTACCATGCGCGTGGGCGTCTGTTCGTCGTCATTGAGCAGGATGTTAACGTCAACAGGGATATTTTTGAGGCCAAAAATCATGCGGGCTTTTACGCAAAAAGGGCAGTGGTCGTAAATATAGAGCTTCACGTTTCTCCTCCTGTTTTGTGTTGCGCAGCGCTGAGTATGGTTGATAACCCGGCCTGAGGGCAAACTGACCCTCTTACCCCGACCGCTGGAGTTATGCGCTCTCTCACCGATTTAAGAAAAAATCAGGAAAACGCATGTTACTGTTTTCACAGACGAGTGCGGCGCGTTTATAGTAACCCAAAGACATCTTAATGACTGATTAAGGAGACGGGAGAGATGTTTGGCTACCGCAGCAATGTGCCTAAGGTACGGCTGACGACGGATCGGTTGGTTGTGCGCCTGGTTTATGACAGAGATGCCTGGCGCCTGGCCGACTATTACGCTGAAAACCGCCTGTTTCTAAAACCCTGGGAGCCGGTGCGCGACGACAGCCACTGTTATCCATCTGGCTGGCAGGCGCGACTGGCGCTGATAGACGACATGCACCGCCAGG
>JALAGK010000239.1 GCA_022712475.1 Enterobacteriaceae bacterium | reverse complement strand
TTTAGTTTCACCAGGCAACCGTCACGACGCAAAACCCTTAACCTAACTGCTTGCGCGCATTACGGAACAGACGCATCCACGGACCATCTTCATTCCAGTCTTCCGGATGCCAGGAGTTAGCAACGCTACGGAATACGCGCTCCGGGTGCGGCATCATAATGGTCACCCGGCCACTTTCACTGGCTACGGCGGTAATGCCATTTACCGAGCCGTTCGGGTTCGCCGGATAGGCCTGTGTGACTTTACCGAAGTTGTCCACATAGCGCATCGCTACCAGCCCTTTGTTTTCAAGCTGCGCAAGTTGTGCCGCATCACGGAATTCCACCTGCCCTTCGCCGTGAGAAACCGCAATTGGCAGGCGAGACCCGACCATGCCATCCAGCAGCAGCGATGAACTGGCGCTCACTTCCACCAGGCTGAAACGCGCTTCAAAACGTTCTGACTGGTTACGCACAAAACGCGGCCACAGATCGCTACCGGGGATTAGCTCGCGCAGGTTTGACATCATCTGGCAGCCGTTACACACACCGAGTGCCAGTGTCTGCGGGCGGTGGAAGAAGCGTTCAAACTCATCACGCACTTGGTTATTAAATAGAATCGATTTCGCCCAGCCTTCGCCTGCGCCAAGAACATCACCGTAGGAGAAACCACCGCACGCCACCAGCGTATGGAAAGACTCCAGATTGCGACGCCCGGACAGCAAGTCACTCATGTGCACATCAATTGCCTCGAAACCCGCCCTGTCGAACGCTGCAGCCATTTCCACATGCGAGTTGACGCCCTGTTCACGCAGCACCGCCACTTTCGGTCGCGCGCCGGTAGCTATATAAGGCGCCGCAATATCCTCGTTCATATCAAACGACAGCTTCACGTTCAGACCCGGATCGGCATCATTGCGTTTAGCATCGTGCTCGCTGTCGGCACAAACCGGATTATCGCGCAAACGCTGCATTTGCCAGGTGGTTTCAGCCCACCACATGCGCAGTTGAGTGCGGCTTTCAGTAAACACGGTCTCTTCGCCTGCGCGCAACACAAAGCTGTCGCCCTGCACCGCTTTTCCGAGAAAATGTACGCAGTCTGCCAGGCCGTAGTCACGCAGCACGTTTTCAACATAGCCACGCTCTGCGGCGGCGACCTGAATCACGGCACCCAGTTCCTCGTTAAACAGTGCAGCCAGTCGGTCATCACCGAGTGCAGCAATATCAGCCTCTACACCACAATGGCCAGCAAAAGCCATTTCCGCGAGAGTCACCAGCAGGCCCCCGTCGCCGCGATCATGGTATGCCAGCAACTTACCCTGCGCCAGCAGCGCCTGAATAGCATCAAAAAAGCCTTTCAGCTGCTGCACGTCGCGCACGTCCGCAGGTTTGTCGCCCAGCTGACGATAGACCTGCGCCAGCGCCGTCGCGCCAAGCGCATTGTGGCCTTTACCAAGGTCAAGAAGCAGCAGAGCGTTGTCATCGGTGCGAAGCTGCGGTGTGACGGTCTGGCGCACGTCTTCAACGCGACCAAAGGCAGATATCACCAGTGAGAGCGGTGAGGTCATTTCGCGCTGCTCATTGCCTTCCTGCCAGCGGGTTTTCATCGACATAGAGTCTTTACCCACCGGAATGGTCAGCCCCAGCGCTGGACATAGTTCCTCACCCACAGCTTTGACCGCCTCGTACATCCCAGCGTCTTCACCAGGATGTCCGGCTGCCGCCATCCAGTTTGCAGAAAGCTTCACGCGCTTGAGATCACCAATGCGGGTACTGGCAATATTGGTCAACGCCTCACCGACCGCCAGACGAGCAGAAGCGGCGAAATCGAGCAGTGCCACCGGGGCACGCTCACCAATCGCCATCGCCTCACCATAATAACTATCAAGACTTGCCGTGGTCACCGCGCAGTTTGCCACCGGCACCTGCCAGGGCCCGACCATCTGGTCACGCGCAACCATGCCGGTTACCGAGCGATCGCCAATGGTAATAAGGAAGGTTTTTTCAGCCACAGCGGGTAGATGCAGTACACGCTTAACGGCATCCTGCAGTTCAACCCCCGCCAGGTTCAGTGCTTTGCCGTTGGCTTTGCGGGTACGCACGTCGCGGGTCATTTTCGGCGTTTTACCCAACAGCACATCCAGCGGCATATCGATAGGCTGGTTGTCGAAATGGCTGTCATTCAGGGTCAGATGCTGCTCTTGCGTCGCCTCGCCAATCACGGCGTACGGCGCTCGTTCACGCTGGCATAGCGCATCAAACAAGGCAAGTTGCTCCGGTGCCACCGCCAGCACATAGCGCTCCTGAGATTCGTTACACCACACTTCCAGCGGGCTCATGCCGGGCTCATCGCTGAGGATATCGCGCAGCTCAAAGCGCCCGCCACGCCCGCCGTCACTGACCAGCTCCGGCATGGCGTTAGACAGGCCACCTGCCCCGACATCATGTATAAACAGAATGGGGTTGTCATCGCCAAGCTGCCAGCAACGGTCAATCACTTCCTGACAGCGGCGCTCCATTTCCGGGTTATCTCGCTGTACAGACGCAAAATCCAGATCGGCATCAGATTGACCGGATGCCATTGACGATGCCGCACCGCCACCAAGGCCAATGTTCATTGCCGGGCCACCCAGCACAATCAGCTTCGCGCCTGAGGGAATTTCACCTTTCTGCACATGGTCAGCACGGATATTACCGATGCCGCCTGCCAGCATGATGGGTTTATGATAACCGCGTAGCTCGCTGCCGTTGTGGCTGTCCACCTGCTCTTCATAGGTGCGGAAGTAGCCGTTCAGGGCCGGGCGTCCAAATTCGTTGTTAAACGCGGCTCCACCCAGCGGGCCTTCGGTCATGATATCCAGCGCGGACACAATACGTTCAGGGCGACCAAAGTCCTGCTCCCATGGCTGCTCAAAGCCCGGAATACGCAGGTTAGAGACGGAGAAACCCACCAGTCCGGCTTTCGGTTTAGCGCCGCGCCCGGTTGCGCCTTCATCACGAATCTCCCCGCCAGAGCCAGTCGCGGCACCAGGCCAGGGTGAAATAGCGGTCGGATGGTTATGGGTTTCCACTTTCATCAGGATATGCGCTGGCTCCTGATGCCAGGCGTAGCGATCACCATCAGCATCAGCAAAGAAGCGGCCAACCTCTGAGCCCTCCATCACCGCCGCGTTGTCTTTATAGGCTGACAGCACGAAGTCCGGCGTCTGTTCGAAGGTATTTTTAATCATTTTAAAAAGCGACTTCGACTGTGACTCGCCGTCGATAACCCAGTCGGCGTTAAAGATTTTATGGCGGCAATGCTCGGAGTTTGCCTGGGCGAACATATATAGTTCGATATCGTTCGGATTGCGGCCCAGTCGGGTAAATGCCGTCTGGAGATAATCAATTTCGTCTTCTGCCAACGCAAGCCCCAGGCGAATATTGGCCTCAACCAGTGCTGCACGCCCCTGGCCCAGCAGATCCACACTCTGCACAGGCATTGGTTCATGGTAGGCAAACAGCGCCTGCGCCTGTTCAAACGAGCTGAATACGGTTTCCATCATCCGGTCATGCAGTAACGCGCCAACAGCTTTGAGCTGTACTTCGCTGAGCGTATCACCGTGAATATAGTAAGCCACGCCACGCTCAAGTCGTTTAACTTGCGTCAGCGCGCAGTTGCGGGCAATGTCGGTTGCTTTAGAAGACCACGGCGATAGCGTGCCCGGGCGCGGTGTGACCAGAATCAGCGTCCCCTCAGGGGCATTCTCTTCAATGGTTGGACCGTATTTCAGCAGACGCGTCAGGCGGGTGCGTGCTTCATCGTCGAGGGGGGCGGTGAGTTCAGCGAAATGCATATACTCTGCGTATATTCCCTTCACCGGCAGTTGGGCCGCCTTTAAACTATCCAGAAGTTTGTTAATACGGAAGGTCGACAGGGCGGGCGAACCACGCAGAATTTCCATCATAAGATCTCTCGTCTTCGAAGCGGCTATATGGCGCCCTTACGGGCGTCCGGGGGAAAACGGGCGTTATTATAGAGAATCCGCCGCACCGACGAAACCGTTTGCGTAGAAATAAAATCGTCACACCCTGTATGATATTTTGTGCACAAATTGTGCCGCAAGAGTTGCCAGCATACGCATTGTTGAGCAAAATGCTGCTCGCCTTAAACCGTACAATCTGTAGTTCATCATTGTTCCTTATTGAGATTTCAGGCACCGCAGAGATTTAACTTATTGAAAAAGCTAAAGCTTAATTATCTGCTTATCGGTGTTGTGACCCTGCTTCTGGCGATGGCTCTCTGGCCATCCGTCCCCTGGACCAGCAAAGCCGAAAACCGCATTGCTGAAATAAAAGCGCGCGGTGTACTGCGCGTGAGCACCGTCGCAACCCCATTGACGCTGACCCGCGTCAATGGCAAAGACAGCGGACTTGATTACGAGCTGGCACAGGGGTTTGCCGATTATCTGGGCGTAAAGCTCCAGATAACCATGCGCTCAGGTATCGATAAATTATTTGACGACCTGGACAGCGGAAACGCCGACGTGCTCGCCGCAGGCCTGGTTTATAACAGCGATCGCAGTAAACAGTACAATGCAGGTCCGGCCTATTATTCCGTCTCCCAACAAATGGTGTACCGGATGGGTGCCCCGCGCCCAAAAACACTCAGTAATGTGCAGGAAGATCAGCTGATTATGGCACCTGGGCTTGCCGTGCTGAGTGATTTACGTGCGCTTAAAGAAAGTAAATATCCTGACCTGAGCTGGGCCATTGATGACAAACAGAACACCGCCGCCCTGCTTCGTAAAGTCGTCGATGGCAGTATTGCCTATACTATCGCTGATTCGGTTGCCATTAGCATGTTCCAGCGCATCCACCCGCAACTTGCCGTCGCGCTGGATGTCACCGACGAACAGCCCGTCACCTGGTTTAGCCTGCGCGACAACGATGACAGCCTGTCTGCCGCGATGCTCGATTTTTTTAATCAGATGAATAATAGCGGTACGCTGGCGCGTCTGGAGGAGAAATATCTTGGCCACGTGGGTAATTTTGATTATGTGGATACCCGCAGTTTCCTGCGTGCGGTGGATAAAGTACTGCCAGACCTTAAGCCACTGTTTGAGAAATACGCCACGGACATAGACTGGCGTCTACTGGCTGCTATTGCCTACCAGGAATCCCACTGGGACAGCCAGGCAACCTCCCCTACCGGCGTGCGCGGCATTATGATGCTCACACGTAACACGGCGCAAAGCCTGGGCTTAAG
>JALAGK010000029.1 GCA_022712475.1 Enterobacteriaceae bacterium | reverse complement strand
CGGCTTATGCACCTCACCGGGCCAGAAGATGACAAAATCGCCCTCATCCAGGACCAGCATCTTCTCCTGCCGCCCTTCGGCCTGGAAGGCAATATCATTTTCAACCAGCCAGTTGTTGTCCGCTCGCCCACCGGGATAACAGCTGAACACCATGCCTTCGCAGCCGCGCAGCACAATGTGAATGTCAAGATAGTGCACGTGATATTCCGCCAGCCTCGCTTCCCTGGGCTCCGTCATATCCTCTGATACCTGCACATACAAACGATCGCCATCAATGCTATGGCGTCCCGTAAAATTGTCATCCGTGATGTAAGGTTTACTCTCCTCTATAGCTTCCCGCAAATAGACGGGCAACCAGTGCAGAGGCGCATTGATATTGCCAACGATCATTTCATCTCCCTGTTATATTTATTTTTTATCAATAAATATTAAGTACAGCGCAAAACACCTTATCAGCACCCATTAATAAAATTGAAGATAATTGTGCGCAAACGGTCTTTTCCAGATACATCTGTATCCAAAAGGCAATCGGTTGCTGGCTGAAAAAAACAGCGTTTTTTTGCTTGATGTGATGAGCGCCATGCGTATAATTCCCGACAATTTGCCGGGAGGAAGAATGGTTCTGCGAGCTGGACAACACGTCATACCTCACCGCCTGAACACAGGCGCAGGTCTGCCGTTTTTGGCTCTCCCGCCCCTTTTCATTTCAAAAAAGCCCCTCATTGAGGGGCTTTTTTTTGTCCGCAACCTACAGGGTGGCGCGCGAACAGGAGAACACAATGGCTAATCCGCTTTACCAGAAACATGTGATTTCAATAAACGATCTCAACCGCGAGGAGCTTGAACTGGTGCTGGCAACCGCCGCAAAGTTAAAAGCAAATCCGCAACCCGAACTGCTGCGCCATAAGGTGGTTGCCAGCTGCTTCTTTGAAGCCTCTACCCGCACCCGCCTGTCGTTTGAAACGGCCATTCATCGCCTGGGCGCTTCGGTGGTGGGTTTTTCTGACAGCAGCAACACCTCACTGGGCAAAAAGGGCGAGACGCTCGCAGATACCGTGTCGGTTATCAGCACCTATGTGGATGCCATTGTAATGCGTCATCCTCAGGAAGGTGCAGCACGTCTGGCCACCGAGTTCTCTGGCACCATTCCGGTCCTCAATGCAGGGGATGGCGCAAACCAGCACCCCACACAAACGCTGCTCGACCTGTTTACCATTCGCGAAACCCAGCAACGTCTCGACAACCTGAATATTGCGATGGTAGGCGACCTGAAATACGGACGTACCGTGCATTCTCTGGCCCAGGCACTGGCGAAATTTGACGGTAACCGCTTCTTCTTTATCGCCCCCAGCGCCCTGGCAATGCCGCAGTACATTCTCGATATGCTGGATGAAAAAGGTATCATCTGGAGCCTGCATGAGAGCATTGAAGAAGTGGTGCCACAGGTAGACATTCTGTATATGACACGCGTGCAAAAAGAGCGCCTTGACCCTTCTGAATACGCTAACGTGAAAGCCCAGTTTGTCCTGCGCGCGGCGAGTCTCGCCGACGCACGCGCCAATATGAAAGTACTGCACCCGCTGCCACGCATTGATGAAATCACAACCGATGTCGATAAAACCCCCCATGCCTGGTATTTCCAGCAAGCGGGTAACGGCATCTACGCGCGCCAAGCGCTGCTGGCGCTGGTGTTGACTCAGGATTTGGTTCTGTAAGGGGAAAGACGATGACACACGATAATAAACTGCAGGTCGAAGCGATTAAGTGCGGCACGGTCATCGACCATATTCCGGCACACGTAGGCTTTACGCTGCTAACGCTGTTTCGCCTGACGGAAACCGACCAGCGTATTACCATTGGTCTGAACTTGCCCTCTCGCGAACAGGGACGTAAGGACCTGATCAAAATAGAAAATACGTTTCTTACCGACGAGCAGGTTAACCAGTTGGCACTTTACGCGCCTAACGCCACGGTAAACCGTATCGACAACTACGAAGTGGTGGGTAAAAGCAATCCAACGCTGCCGGAGCGTATTGAGAAGGTCCTTATCTGCCCGAACAGCAACTGCATTAGCCGCAGCGAGCCAGTCGCTTCCAGTTTTGCCGTCAGGCAACGTAATGAAGCTATTACGCTTAAGTGCAAATATTGTGAGAAAGAGTTCTCACATCAGGTGGTCCTGGCCGGTTGAGTGGCTGGTAATAGCCGACAGGCTCCTTATAATTGAGCACAACTTTTACACCTTTCAGGAGAGAATATGTCACGCGAAATCAGTACCACGAACGCACCGGCAGCTATTGGCCCATATGTTCAGGGCGTCGATCTGGGTAGCATGATTATCACTTCCGGCCAGATCCCTGTCTGCCCGAAAACCGGTGCCGTGCCGGACGATGTTACGGCGCAGGCACGCCAGTCCCTGGCAAACGTGAAGGCCGTGGTTGAAGCATCGGGTCTGACGGTGGCCGATATCGTGAAACCCACGGTGTTTGTAAAAGACCTCAACGATTTTGCGACAGTTAACGCCGCCTACGAGGCTTTTTTTACTGAGCATAACGCACCGTTCCCGGCACGTTCCTGCGTTGAAGTGGCGCGCCTGCCAAAAGATGTGAAAATCGAAATCGAAGCGATCGCTGTACGTCGCTAATCGATTCATAAAAAACGAACGCCTGATGCGTTCGTTTTTCTTATGAAATACACTACGCCGCGCTACGCGGCTT